>CANHOE010000106.1 GCA_947462175.1 Burkholderiales bacterium
ACACCGATGTCGTCGACCTGCGTCAGCATGTGATGCAGGCCATGGCCGAATTCGTGGAACAGCGTGGTCACGTCGTCATGACTGAGCAGGGCTGCACGCCCTGGCAGCGGTGGGGTGAAGTTGCACACCAGCTGCGCCACAGGCGTCTGCAGCCGGCCCTCCGGCCGCGCCCAGCGGCCGCGGACATCGTCCATCCACGCGCCGGGCCGCTTACCAGGGCGGGCGTATGGGTCGAGGTAGAACTGGCCGACCAGTTCAGCGCGACCGTCGGCCGATCCAGCGATGGGCCGCTCGATGCGGAAGAAGCGCACGCTGGGATGCCACACCGGCGCGCTGTCGGGCAGGATGTTCACCTCGAACAAGGTCTCGATGATGCGGAACAGGCCTTCGAGCACTTTCGGCTCGGTGAAGTACTGCTTCACTTCGTGGTCGCTGAAGGCGTACCGGGCTTCCTTGAGTTTCTCGCTGGCGAACGGCACGTCCCAGGCCTGCAGGTCGCCGATGCCGAGCTCGGTGCGCGCGAACTCGCGCAGTTCTTCCAGGTCACGCAATGCATGCGGCCGCGCACGGCGCGCGAGGTCGCGCAGGAAGTCAGTGACCTGCATCGGCGAAGTTGCCATCTTGGGAACCAGCGAAACATCGGCATAGCTGGAGTAACCCAGCAAACGTGCCTCTTCCTGGCGCAGGCGCAGTAACTCGCGCATCACCTCGCTGTTGTCTTTTTCAGGGGGACCTAGATCGCTCGCACGGGTGGCGTTGGCTACATAGAGCCGTTCACGCAACGCACGGTTGTGTGCGTACTGCATCACCGGAAAGTAGCTCGGGAAATGCAGCGTCACCTTGTGACCTGTCTTGCCTTCGGTGGCGGCTGCGGCCGCCGATGCCTCGCGCGCATCGGCTGGCACCCCCCCGAGTTCGTCGGCCGACGCGTAGTAGGCGTAGCCGTCGGTGGCGTCGAGCACGTGCTCGGAAAATTTCTGCGCCAGCTCTGCCTGCAATTCCTGCACGCGCTGGAAGCGTTGCTTGGCTTCGCCTTCCAATTCGGCGCCGGCGAGCACGAAATCTCGCATCGCATTGCCCAGCGCCTGCTTGCGGGCCGGACTCAGCACCTGACCTTGCCCCACATCTACAGCCTGTGCGATCGACTTGTACTTGGCATACAGCCGCTCGTCGGCGGCATGTCGGCTGGATTGTTCCGTGACCTTGGGCAAGGCCTCGGTGAACGCCGCTCGGAGTGCGGGGGTGTCAGCGACAGCATTCAGGTGGCCAATGGCGCCCCAGACGAAGCGCAGCCGCTCACCGGCGGTATCGAGCACCGCCGACACGGCATCGTATTGCGCCGGAACATCCGGGCCGACTGCCAGTTCGAGTGCCTCGTCGGCCGCCTTCAAAAGGACATCGATCGCCGGCGCGACGTGCTCCGGTCGAATCTGATCGAAGGCGGGCAGGTCTTCAGCTCTGAGCAACGGATTGGTCATGGGGTGCAGGCCGGTAGAGTGTGAGGTGATCGAATGAGGGATAAGGCATGGAGCAAGTCCGTCTCGGGCTCATGCAAATGGTGCTGGACAGCGCCACTGCAAGGATAAAAATCACCCGTTGTTCCTGCCGCGGCCCAATGCCCTTGTTTCGGCGACGAGAAGAACCACACGCCCGAAAAGACTGAAAACAGCAAAGGCCGCTGCGGGCGGCCTTTGGGGAGGGCAGGGTCCGGGAGTTCAGGACTCCCCCAGGTCACGACTTTCCCTGAGCGCCCAGCGCTATCTTCAGCAGATCGGCCACCGTGTTGGCATTGAGCTTTTCCATGATGTTGGCGCGGTGAGCCTCGACTGTCTTGATGCTGATCCCCAGATCGTCTGCGATCTGCTTGTTGAGGCGGCCGGCGACGATGCGCTCGAGCACCTGGCTTTCTCGGGTTGTCAGGCGCGACAGCAGGGCGTCACGGCTGGCGGCTTCCTGATGGTGCGAAAACGCAGCACGAGCCTGATCCAGCATCCGTTCGACAAGCCCGACCAGTTCCTCTTCCTTGAACGGCTTCTCGATGAAATCCATCGCGCCCTTCTTCATCGTCGTGACCGCCATGGGCACGTCGCCGTGGCCAGTGATGAAGACGATGGGCAGTGGGCTCTTGCGCTCAAGCAGCCGATCCTGCAACTCCAGGCCACTCATGCCATCCATGCGGATGTCGGCGATCAGGCAGGCCACTTCACGTGAGTCGAAGCGCGACAGAAAGGACTCCGAAGAGTCGAAGCACTTGACCCGGTAGTCCTTGCCTTCGAGCAACCACTGCAGTGAATCGCGCACGGCTTCGTCGTCGTCGACGACATAGACGGTGCCTTTTTTGGGAATCAAGCTCATGAGATCACAGCCGCGTTGGGTGAGGGGAGCGCTTCGATTCGGCCGGATTCAACAGGCAGCGTGAAAACAAAACAGCAGCCTGTGACCGACTCTCCATTGTAAAGGTTCTCCGCTCTCATTCGGCCGCGGTGCGACTCGATGATGGAGCGGCACAGGCTGAGGCCGATGCCCAGTCCTTCCGGTTTCGTCGAGAAAAAGGCTTCGTACAGCCTCGCCAGAACCTCCGGCTTGATTCCCGGGCCCGTGTCAGTCACCCTGAACTCGATGACTTCGCCTTCATCGACCGTGTGTCTCGGAACGACCCGCAACTCGATGTTGCGCCGCGCAGATGGCAGCTTGGCCGAATCGATCGCCTCGGCCGCGTTCTTCAGCAGATTCAGCACCACCTGCTCGATCAGGATCGGGTCGACCATGAGTGGCGGTAGCCGCTGAGCAACGTAGGTGTGAATAGCTACCCGCCGACGGCGCAACTCGATGTTGGCCAGGTCGACCGCATCGTCGACGATGGTTTGCGCACTCGCCTCCTGACGCTGTGGCTCGCTGCGCTTCACGAAGGCGCGGATGCGGTGAATGATCTGGCCCGCTCGTTGCGCCTGCCGGGAGGTCTTCTCCAGGGCTGCGATCAGATCGTCCTTTTCGATCGCGCCGTTCTTGACGCGCGACACCATGCCGTTGCAGTAGTTGGCGATGGCAGTGAGTGGCTGATTCAGCTCGTGGGCCACCGACGAAGCCATTTCGCCCATCGTCACCAGGCGACTCGTCACCTGGGCTTTTTCCGACTGGCTGGCGGCCTGGCTTTCGGCATGCCGCCGCGCTGTCACATCGGTGGCAATCAACATCTGCGCGAGCCGGCCATCGGTCCATTGCAGGTACCGCACCCGCACGTCGAACCATTTTTTCAGCGGCTCTATCAAGACCTCGCGCGGGTCCGAGTTGATCGCCGTGAGCTCCTGTGTTGGCAATCCGCCCATGTTCTCAACAGAATCCTCAGACACTTCCCCCGGGGCCATATCCACATCGTCGCCAGCGAGCAACGCATGACCCAGCGCATCGCTGCCGAACCACAGGCGATAGGAGCGGTTGGCAAACAGCAATTCGCCTTGCTGCACCGATAGCACCGACACGGCGGCATCCAGCCCTTCGAGTACCGTGGTGAAGCGTTCGTGCGACGCGGCCAGTTGGTCGCGCACTCGCTTGGCGTCGGTGATGTTGGTCATCGAAGTCATCCAGCCGGTCTGCTGTCCCTTCGGGTCGACCAGCGGGGACACATACATCCGCGCGTCGAACAGGTCGCCGCTCTTGTGCATGGCCTTGATTTCGATGCCTCCAGCCGGGCTTCGGCCTTCAAGCTCCTGCTGGAGCAGACGGTGGCTCTCTTCCTGGCGGTCTGGTGGCCAGTAGGGAAACGGTGGTATGCGCCCGATCAATTCCTGTTCGCTGAACCCGGTCATTTCGCAGAAGGCGGGGTTCACGTAGGTGATGCGACCCTCCTTGTCCATCGCACGCATGCCAGTCAGCATCGAGTTTTCCATCGCACGGCGAAAGTTCGCCTCCGACACCAGTGCGGTCTGCATTTGCAAACGCCGACGCATGTGTCGCCAGGTGATCAAGAGCGTCCAGACGGTCAGAAAGCTCAGCGCGACCACCATCCAGAACAGCGTGTTGCCGACCAGCCCGCCCGAGGTGCGGTAGCCCTGACCACGCAGCATCAGCGAGTTGCCCGAGGGAAGCACGGGCACATCGTGTGAGATGGTGGCCGCGCGCAAGTCCTGTCCCGGCATCAACATCACCGAGCTGGCAAGCAGCTGCCCCGCTGGATCGATCAGGCTGATGGCGTGTCGAGCGCTGACATCGTTGGGCACCAGCACCCGGATCAGCCCCGCGACCGGGTACTCGGCCACCAGCATGCCGAGAAAGACGTTGCGCACCATCAGTGGCACGTGCACCTGGACCACCTTTATCTGCGCGTTGTCGGTGAATGCTGCGGAGTAGACCGTGTCACGCGTCTTGCGGGCTGTGCGAAATGCGTTCTCCGGTGCGCTGTCCGTGCCTTCTCGGGGCAGCGAATTGCCCTGCTGTGTGGCAACCGCTGCCGGATCGTTGTCAATTCGGTAACCATGTGCGGACTGCGCCGCGACGACGTCGCGCCCAATGTCCAACCAGTAGATTCGACTTATCTCCGGGTGCTCCAGTATGAGATCCGCCGCGTTTCGCAGGAACAGGTCGCGGTCAGGCCGGTGCACCAACAGTTCCTGCGCGATGCGGCCGAGTTGCTCCTCGTTCTCGATCAGCCTCAGCCGGATGTGCTGCTGCGCCACCTCGGTGTCGCGCCGTACCGAATCGCCCGCCCGCTGGAACTCTTCGTTGCGCAGGTACCAAAACGCCGAAATGATCGCGGCCAGGAACAGCAGCACCGAGGCGAGCGGAGCCAGCGTCGCGTAGCGGTCCTGCCGTGCTGGCGATTGACGACGCCACCAACGTCCGAACAGCCGACGCTCGATCGGCGGGGCGCGACGCAGTCGTTTGCCGATGTTCAGTAGGAGCCGCATGGCTCCAATTATCGATGTCGTCCGCACATTCGCGTAAACACGTATAGGTCAGAATCTAGCCCGTCAAACTGCGTACGTCATGCCAACGCAACACTCGGCCACGCCTGCATCAGAGCAACACCGGTGCGAAAATGCACCCTAATAACAACATTTCGCCCGTCTGGAGACACCATGTCCGCAATGCCTGATCAACCTGTCGGCGATGCCGGCGCCGCCGTCAATGACATCGACGCACAGGAAACCCGTGAGTGGCTCGACGCGTTGTCCGGCGTCATCGCAGGCGAAGGTCCGGAGCGCGCTCATTTCCTGCTCGAACAGCTGTTGGAGCACGCACGCCAGAACAGCATCGACATGCCGTTCTCGGCCAATACCGGCTACGTCAACTCGATCGAGCCGGAAAAGGAGCAGCGCAATCCAGGCAACCTCGAACTCGAAGGTCGACTGCGCGCCTACATGCGTTGGAACGCCATGGCGATGGTGGTCAAGGCCAATCGCTTGCACCCCGCCGACGGTGGTGACCTCGGCGGCCACATCAGCAGTTTTGCCTCGCTGGCGCACATGTTCGCCGCGGGCTTCAACCATTTCTGGCACGCCGAGAGCGAGGACCACGGTGGCGATTGCCTGTACATCCAGGGCCACAGTTCCCCCGGCGTCTACGCCCGCGCTTTCATGGAAGGGCGGCTGACCGAAGAACAGCTGTTGAACTTCCGCCAGGAGGGTGCTGGCAAGGGGCTCAGCAGCTACCCGCACCCGAAGCTCATGCCTGAGTTCTGGCAGTTCCCCACGGTGTCGATGGGCCTGGGCCCGTTGATGGCGATCTACCAGGCGCGTTTCCTCAAGTATCTGCATGCGCGCGGCATCGCCGACACCGCCAACCGCAAGGTCTGGGTGTTCTGCGGTGACGGCGAAATGGACGAGCCCGAGAGCCTTGGCGCCATTGGTCTGGCCGCGCGCGAAAAGCTCGATAACCTGATCTTCGTTGTCAACTGCAACCTGCAGCGTCTGGACGGCCCGGTGCGAGGCAACGGCAAGATCATCCAGGAACTGGAAGGTGAGTTCCGCGGCTCGGGCTGGAACGTGCTCAAGCTGATCTGGGGCAAGGAATGGGACGGCCTGCTGGCCAAGGACAAGGACGGTGCCCTTCGCAAGATCATGATGGACACGCTCGACGGCGACTATCAGGCCTTCAAGGCCAACGATGGCGCGTTCGTGCGCAAGCACTTCTTCGGACGCGACCCGCGCACGCTGGAGATGGTGGCCAAGATGTCCGACACCGACATCTGGAATCTGCGCCGCGGCGGCCACGACGCGAGCAAGGTCTACGCCGCCTTCCACGCCGCGAATTCCCACCAAGGGCAGCCTACCGTGCTGTTGGTGAAGACGGTGAAGGGCTGGGGCATGGGTGAAGCGGGTGAAGGCAAGAACACCGCGCACCAGACCAAGAAGCTCACTGACGACGACATCCGCCGCTTCCGCGACCGATTCAACATTCCCATCCCCGACGCTGATCTGCCCAACATCCCGTTCTATAAACCGGCTGACGACACGCCGGAGATGAAGTACCTGCATGAGCGGCGCCAAGCTTTGGGTGGCTACCTGCCGAAGCGCCGCGCGAAAGCCGACGAGCAGTTCACCGTGCCGCCGCTCGAGACCTTCAAGGCCGTGCTCGAGCCGACCGCAGAAGGCCGCGAGATCAGTACCACTCAGGCCTATGTGCGCTTCCTGAACACCCTGCTGCGCGACGCGGCACTCGGCCCGCGCGTGGTGCCGATCCTCGTCGACGAGGCGCGCACCTTCGGCATGGAAGGCCTGTTCCGCCAGATCGGCATTTACAACCCCGCAGGGCAGAAGTACACGCCGGTCGACAAGGACCAGGTGATGTACTACCGCGAGGCCGAGAACGGCCAGATCCTGCAGGAGGGCATCAATGAAGCCGGCGGCATGGGCAGCTGGATCGCCGCAGCGACCAGCTACTCGACGAACAACCGGATCATGATTCCGTTCTACGTCTACTACTCGATGTTCGGCTTCCAGCGCATCGGCGACATGGCGTGGGCGGCGGGCGACATGCAGGCGCGCGGCTTCCTGCTCGGCGGCACCAGCGGCCGTACCACGCTGAACGGCGAAGGCCTGCAGCACGAAGACGGCCACAGCCACATCCTCGCTGGCACCATTCCGAACTGCATCAGCTACGACCCGACCTTCGCGCACGAGGTGGGCGTGATTCTTCACCATGGCCTGAAGCGCATGGTTGAGCGTCAGGAAAACGTCTACTACTACATCACGCTGCTCAACGAGAACTATCCGATGCCTGGTCTGAAGCCTGGCACCGAAGAGCAGATCATCAAGGGCATGTACCTGCTGGAAGAAGGTGCCAAGAAGAAGCTGCGCGTCAACCTGCTGGGCAGCGGCACCATCCTGCGCGAGAGCATCGAGGCGAAGAAGCTGCTCGAAGCCGAATGGGGCGTGTCCGCCAACGTCTGGAGCTGCCCGAGCTTCAACGAATTGACTCGCGAAGGTCAGGATGTCGAGCGTTGGAACCTGCTGCACCCCACGGCTGATGCCAAGGTGCCGTATGTCACCCAGCAGCTGGCCGCGCATGCAGGCCCAGTGGTTGCGAGCACGGATTACATGAAGAACTACGCAGAGCAGATCCGCGCATTCATGCCCAAGGGCCGCACCTACAAGGTGCTGGGCACCGACGGCTTCGGCCGCAGCGATTTCCGCAGCAAGCTGCGAGAGCACTTCGAGGTGAACCGCCACTACATCGTGGTGGCCGCGCTGAAGGCACTCAGTGACGAAGGATCGGTGGCAGCCGCGAAGGTGGCCGAAGCCATTGCGAAGTACGGTATCGATACCGACAAGATCAATCCCCTTTACGCATAAGAAAACCGGAGAGAGAAGACATGGCCACGGTAGAAGTCAAAGTGCCGGATATCGGCGACTTCAAAGATGTCGAGATCATCGAGTTGCTGGTCAAGGTGGGCGACACGATCGCCGTCGACCAGTCCCTGCTGACGGTGGAGTCGGACAAGGCGTCGATGGAGATCCCCTCGTCGCATGCCGGCGTGGTGAAGGAAATGAAGGTCAAGCTCGGCGACAAGGTCAGCCGGGGCGTTCTGGTCCTGCTGCTGGAGTCCGCTGGCGCGGCGTCGCCTGCACAGGCGCCTGCTTCGGCGGCCGCACCCGCGCCTGCCCCAGTTGCTGCGCCCGTGGCTGCACCGGCAGTGGCATCCGCAGCCGTTGGTCCGGTGGAGGTCCACGTGCCTGACATCGGCGACTTCAAGGAAGTGGCCG
>CANHOE010000107.1 GCA_947462175.1 Burkholderiales bacterium
AGGGTTCCAGTTCGCCTCTGGCGCCGGAATCAATCACTCGAGAAAGCCACCCATGAAAAGAAACCTCGTGATCGCCGCTGCGGCCACCCTGGCCACCGGTGCCGTGATGGCACAAAGTTCGGTCACGCTGTATGGCCGCATCAATGAGACGGTCGAACGCGTGAAGATCGGCAAGGAAAAAGTGACTGAAGTCCGCGACAACCAGTCCTTCCTCGGCTTCAAGGGCACCGAAGACATCGGCACCGGCCTGAAGGCGTCTTTTCTGCTCGAGGCGCAATTCAACCCCGATGACGGCCGCGCGGGCACCAGCGTAAACCAGGGCGGTTCGTTCTTCGGTCGCGAAAGCTGGATCGCCATCAGCAGCGACAACCTCGGCCGCTTCCGCCTGGGCAACATGCAGTTCTCGTCGTTTTACTACTCGACCGCCGATGCCGTCGGCCAGCACAACGGCGATGCTGGAACTTCCTCCGATGCGCTCTTCCTTTACGTCGGCAACGTGAAGAACACCGTCGCGTACATCACCCCGGCAATCTACGGCACCACGGTGGAAGTGCAGTACGGTCTGGGTGAGAGATCGGCCACCGACAACACCAGCAAGGCTGCAGGGAACACCCGCTCAGTTGCAGTGATGTACGACAACGGCGGCTTCCACGCCGGCGGCGGTTACGTGAAGGGCCCGCTGACGCAGTTCGGTCGCTTGTTCCTGGGTGGCCCCACCAACTTCAATGATGTGGACGGCACCAACCCGCTGAACAGTTCGCAGTCGTACGGCGGGCGCGCGATGTACGAGTTCACGCCCACCTTCAACGTGGCAGGCTACGTGAACCGCGATGAACTCGACGATGGTTCGAACAAGGCCAAGCGCACCAGCTTCCGCATCTCCAGCAAGCTCTCTCTGGGCGCGAGCGACCTGCACCTCGATGTCGGCCGGGCCAACAGCTTCAGCGGCACGTCGAAGACGGGCGCCGAGCAGTACACCTTTGCCTACAACTACAACCTCAGCAAGCGCACCAAGCTGTACGCGTACTACACCCGCGTCGACAACGACCGGAACATCTATTACGGCCCCGGATTCAGCAGCTCGAACCAGAGTGCTGGCATCCAGACTGGCGACAACTTCTCGAGTTTCGCCGTCGGCATTCGTCACCTGTTCTGAGCTGACGACACCCACGAACTGCGGCCGGTCGAAAGACCGGCCGTTTTTCATGGAGGCGGCGAATCCGAACTCTTCGGCTCCGCGACCGCGGCTGCAACGCCGGGCGATGCCAGCACGCGTACCTCACGTTGCGGGTAGGGAATGTGCACCCCTTGCGCGTCGAAGACGGCCAGCAGCGCCAAGTTGACTTCCGAGCGCACGTTGCCCTGCCCGTTCTCGGGGTCGAGGATCCAGAAGTTGATCGACAGGTCCATCCCATCGGCGGCAAAGGCCATCAACTGCGCGCTGGGCGGTGGATCGGCCAGCACCCGGGGCACCTGGGCGACAGCCGCCTCGATCAAGGGTTGCAAGGCGCGTACATCGGTGCCGTAGGACACCTGCACCGTGCTCGTCAGCAGCACGCGGGGATCGGCGAGCGAAGAATTCTCGACGCGCTGGGTGATCAGCATTTCGTTGGGAACGATGGCCTCGCGTCCGTTCAGCGCTCGGATCACGGTGTAACGGGTGCGGATGTCGGTGATGCGGCCATCGAAGTTGTCGACCTTGACCATGTCGCCGATGCGCAGCGAGCGCTCAGCCAGGATCACGAAGCCGCTGACGTAATTGGCCGCGATCTTCTGCAGGCCGAAGCCCACGCCCACACCGATGGCACCGCCGACCACGCTGAGCGCGGTGAGGTCGATGCCAACCGCACTCAGCGCGACCAGCAGGCCGATGGTCAGCAGCAGCACCCGCACCAGGTTGGCCGCAATCATGCGGATCGACAGATCGCTGCTGTTGCCGGTGCCGCGCAGCAAGCGCTTCTCGATCGCGGCGGCCACCCACAGCGCCAGCACCATCACCAGGCCGGCGGTGATCCCGCCCTCGACCACATTGCGCAAGGAAATCACATGCGCGCCCATCTTCCAGCGCACCTCGTCCATCGCGTCGAGCAGCCAGGGCAGCACACCAGTGACCCAGAGGACCACCGCCAGCCAGGCGATCCAGGAAATGCTGCGCTCGATGATGCGCATCCAGCGCGAGCTCGGGTAGGTCACCGACAGCACCCGAACCGTCAACCGGACCAGCAGCAGCGACAGCAGGATCGGCACCGCCAGCTTGAACACCGCCGCCTTGACAAAGTTGGCCAGCAGCAGCTTGGCGCCGAACGCCAGCAGCAGCGCCAGAAACGGGAACAGCACGCCATCGACGCCGCGACGGCCGAGCCAGATGGGCGCGTCGACCGGTGGCGTGCCACGCAGCAGGCGAACGATGATCCAGGCCAAGCCCAGGCACAGCGCCAGCACGCCGAGTTCCATCAGCGCGGTCGGTTGCAGCAGGCCGGCGATCAGGTCCTGCAGTTCGGTGTTGTCGAGCGTGCGGGTCACGCGACACGCTCCAGCGGTTTCAGGTCATCGAGACCGGCCAGCGCACGGAGGTGCGCCGCTGCACTGCGGCCGAGCGCACCCAGGTGATAGCCACCTTCCAGGCTCGACACGATGCGGCCCTGTGCATGGCGTTCGGCCACCTCCATCAGGCGGCGGGTGATCCAGGCGTAGTCGGCCTCGACCAGGTCCAGTTGGCCGAGCGGATCTTCGCGATGGGCATCGAAGCCGGCCGAAATGAACAGCATCTGCGGCGCAAAGGCATCCAGGCGCGGCAGCCAGTGCTGATCGATCAGTGCGCGCACGTGGGCACCACCAGTGCCTGAGGCCACGGGCAGGTTCAGCAGGTTGCCTGCGCTGGGCACGTCGCCGCTGTAAGGGTAATGCGGATGCTGGAAGTAGCTGACCATCAGCACCCGATCGTCGCCAGCAACGATGTCCTCGGTGCCATTGCCATGGTGCACATCGAAGTCGACGATCGCGACACGCTGCAGACCATGAGCCGTCAATGCATGGCGCGCCGCGATGGCGATGTTGTTGAAGAAGCAAAAGCCCATTGCGGCGCTGTGTGTCGCATGGTGACCAGGCGGGCGCACCGCACAGAAGGCATTGCGTACCTCGCCTGCCATCACCGCGTCGGTGGCGGCGACGGCTGCACCGGCGGCACGGCACATCGCAGCCCAGGTGCCTGGCCCGGCCATCGTGTCGGCGTCGAGGACGTGGGATCGGCCACTCGCGGCCAGCGGCTGCAATGCGCTTTGCAGCCGGTCGACATGCGCCGCATCGTGCGCCTGGCGTACACGGTCTAGATCGACCAGCGGTGCCTCGCGCCGCTCCAGCACGGCGGCCAGGCCGCTGGCCTGCAGTTGCTCGTCGATGGCTTCCAGCCGCTGCGGAGATTCGGGGTGACTGCGCGCCATCACATGGGCGAGGCAATCAGGATGACTGAAGAAGGCGGTGGCCATGCTAGTTCGAGGGATAAAGCCGCGGGTGCATCGGTTAACGTCTCGTCGATGAGCGCCGCACCGATGCCCAACCTGTCCGAAGACCTCACGCGGCTGATCGACCAGATTAGCACGATCATCGTCGGCAAACGACCTCAGATCCGTGACTGTGTGGCCTGCCTGCTGGCTGGCGGACACCTGCTGATCGAAGACGTACCTGGTGTCGGAAAGACCACCCTGGCGCACGCCCTGTCGGTGTCCCTCGGCTTGCGCTTTTCGCGCGTGCAGTTCACCGCCGACCTGATGCCCACCGACCTGATCGGAGTCAGCGTGTACGAACGATCGAAAGAGGCGTTCGTGTTCCACCCGGGCCCGGTGTTCGCCCAGGTGCTGCTGGCCGACGAGATCAACCGCGCCGGACCGCGCACGCAAAGCGCGCTGCTCGAGGCGATGGAGGAGCAGCAAATCAGCGTCGAGGGCGAAAGCCGCGCCCTGCCCCGCCCCTTCTTCGTCATCGCCACGCAGAATCCGAGCGACCAGCTGGGCACCTATGCCCTTCCAGAGTCGCAACTCGACCGCTTCTTGATGTGCATCACGCTCGGCTACCCCGACCGCGCCAGCGAACGCGAGTTGCTGGCCGGCCAGGACCGGCGCGAAGCCGTGCAGCAGCTGCGCGCGGTGATGACGCCCGAGCAGCTGATCGATGCCCAGCGCGCGGTGCTGGCAGTGCATGCGTCACCGGCACTGCTCGACTATCTGCAGGCGCTGATTGCCGCAACGCGTTCGGGTGTGTGGTTCGCCGAAGGACTGAGTCCGCGTGCCGGCATCGCTGTGCTGCGCGCGGCGAAGGCGCACGCGCTGCTCGATCGCCGCAACCATGTGGCACCAGACGACGTCCAGGCAATCCTCGTGCAGACCATCGCACACCGGCTCGTGCCTGTCGCGAGCGCAGGTCGCGGCCGCGCCGAGCAGGTGCGCGCGATGATCGAAGCGACTGCGCTGCCGTGAATCCGCTGGCAGCGACCCGCGGCCCACTGCGTCGCCGGATCGATGCCTGGTGGCAGGCCCGCTCGCCCCGCGCCGACAGCCTGCTGCTCACGCAGCGCAATGTCTACATCCTGCCCACCCGCGGCGGCATGCTCTTCTGCTTCACGCTGGGTGTGCTGCTGATCGCCTCGATCAACTACCAACTCAACCTCGGTTATGTGCTCACCTTCCTGCTGACCGGCAGCGGTGTCGTCTCGATGCACATGACCCACAACACCCTGCGCGGTCTGACCTTGCATCTACGCCCGCTGTCGCCAGCCTTCGCCGGTGACACCGCACTCCTCGAAGTGGTGCTCTCCAATTCCAAAGGCACGCGCTACGGTGTGGGCATGGGGCTGCGTCTGGACGAACGCGAAGCCAAGGCGCTGAGCTACACCGATGTGCCCGCAGGCGGGCAGGCGGTTCTGCATCTGGGCTTCGTGCCGGCCACGCGTGGGCAACACGCGTTGCCCACCATGACGGCCGAGACTCGTTTTCCACTCGGTCTTTTTCGCGCCTGGGCCGTGTGGCGCCCCGCAAGCACGCTGTTGGTCTACCCGCAACCGGAGCGTCCGGTCAGTCCCTTGCCGCCGGCACGCAGCGTGCCGGGTGGTGGGGTGCGTGCACGCGCCAGCAGCAGCGGCGAATTCGAGGGCATCCGCGTCTACCGGCGTGGCGATCCGCCCAAGAGCGTGGCCTGGAAGCGGTCTGCGCAATCCATGGCCAGCAGCGGAGAGCTGGTCAGTCGCGACAGCAGCTCGCACAGCCAGCAGCAACTCTGGCTGGACTGGCAGTTGGGTGGCAGCGGCGATGCCGAGGCGCGGCTGTCGCGCCTGACGGCCTGGGTCCTGGAGGCCGATCGGCGCGACGCCGCCTGGGGGTTGAGCCTGCCCGGGCGTGAGATCGACATGGGCCAGGGCGATCTGCATCGGCAGCAAGGCCTGCAGGCGCTGGCACTCTGGCAAGCCTGAAGCAGCGCATGAACAGCACCGCTCTGCATTCCAAACTTCCCCTGCTCCGCCGCCTGGGCTGGCCAGGCTGGTCGCACCTGCCGCGCGAAGCGCGCGACACGCTGTTCCTGCTGATCGTGATCGGCTGGACTTCGTTGCCGCACCTGAGCCATCTGCCCGCGTGGTGCGCAGCGCTCACCGGCGGCGTGCTGCTGTGGCGGGCGCGGCTGGCACTGGCCGGCTCGCCGCTGCCGGGTCGCTCGGTGCTGGTGGTCGTGCTGGTGGTCGCTGCCAGCCTCACCTACTGGTCGTTCGGCTCGCTACTGGGCAAGGAGCCTGGCGTCACCATGGCGGTTGCGCTGATGGCCCTGAAGACGCTGGAGCTTCGGGCTCGGCGTGATGCCTTCGTGGTGTTCTTCCTCGGTTTCTTCCTGATCCTGACGCACTTCCTGTATTCGCAGAGCCTCGGCGTCGCAGCGATGATGCTGTTGTCGATCTGGGGCCTGCTGACTGCGCTGGTGCTGGCACACATGCCCGCCGGTGCCCCCAGTCTGCGCACGGCGGCGGCACTGGCCGGCAAGACCGCAGTGCTGGGCGCGCCGCTGATGGTGGTGTTGTTCGTACTGTTCCCACGCGTCGGCCCGCTGTGGGGTGTGCCGCAGGATGGCTTCTCGGGCACGGGGCTGTCCAACGTGATGAGCATGGGCACGATCGCCGCGCTGGCACAGGACGACAGCGTGGCACTGCGCATCCGATTCGAAGGCGCGCCGCCGCCGCCCCAGGAGATTTACTTCCGCGGCCCGGTGTTGGGCAACTTCGATGGGCGTGACTGGACGCCTCAGAAGCCGGGCTTTCCGCCAGCGATGACGCCGCGTGCCGAATTGCAGGTGCAGGGTTCCCCCATCCGCTATGAGATGACGCTGGAGCCCTCGCGGCTGGCCGTGTTGCCGATGCTCGAGGCCAGCCCCGAAGCGCCAAAGATCGACGGGTTCAGCTTCACGCAGAACGATGACCTGCAATGGGTGTCCAACCGCTCGCTGTATGAGCGGCTGCGATTTCAGGGCGTGGCGTACCCGAAGTTTCAGCACGGACCGACCCAGCCCATGATCGGCCTGCAGGACTACATCGACCTGCCCCCCGGCTACAACCCCCGGACCCTTGCCTGGGCTTCGGCCATGCGCAAGGACCCGCGCTATGCCGAGGCTGATGCAGCAACCCTCGCCGCAGCGCTGATGGAGCACATCCGCACCAGCGGATACAGCTACACGCTGACGCCTGGCCTTTACGGCGAGAACAACCCGCGCACGTCGATCGACGAGTTCTGGCTCGACCGCAAGCTCGGTTTCTGCGAACACTATGCGGCCGCATTCGTGGTGGTGATGCGCGCGCTCGACGTACCGGCGCGCGTGGTCACCGGCTATCAGGGCCTGGACCCGACGCCAGTGGATGGCTACCGCATCGTTCGCCAGAGTTATGCCCATGCCTGGGCCGAGTACTGGCAGCCCGGCATCGGTTGGGTGCGTGCAGACCCGACCGCGGCGGTGGCCCCTGACCGCGTGATGAGCAGCCGTCCGCTGGTCACGCAACCAGGTCTGGTCGCGGGCGCCTTGAACAATTTCAACCCGCAGTTGCTGGCCAATCTGCGCAACGGCTGGGAAGCCCTGAACAACCGCTGGAACCAATGGGTACTGAGCTACTCGCGCGGTTCGCAGTTCGACCTGCTTCGCCAATTGGGCTTTGACGCGCCGAGTTGGGAGAATCTGGCGGTGCTGCTGGCCGGCGCCTTCGGTGCGCTGTCACTGGCAGCAGCAGCCTGGGCATGGTGGGATCGGCATCACACCGACCCGTGGGTGCGGCAGATGCAGCGGCTGCGCGCCACATTGCAAGGGCTGGGCGTCAGTGCGGCCGCTCATGAAGCGCCTCGCACGCTGGCGCAGCGGGTGCGCCAGCGTTTTGGCGACCACGGCGAGCCGCTGGCCGCGCTGCTCGACCGTCTTGACGAGCAGCGTTACAGCGCCCGTGCGGCGGCACGGCCCGATCCCGCACTGACCCGGCACTTCAAGTCCCAGGCCAAGCGTCTGGCGCGCGTTGCCCAGGCCCTGTGCGCGATGGTGTTCATTACCGCCGCGTCGCCTGACGATGCGGCAGCAGCTGCCGCCGCCACATCGGCAGCGTCCAACACCAGGGTGAACTTGGCCTCCGCCACCAAGCCGACCCAGCGCGCCAAGCCGCGCAAGCACCGCGCACGCAAGGCGCTCGTGCGCTCCGACAACGACCCCGACATCGTGACCTACGGCCGGCGCGAAGACCTGATGCGTTTCGGCGCGGAGGTCGCGGCCCGCCAGGGCCTCGAGGTGGAGGCGGTGCAGGCCACGCTCGCGCAAGCGCGCTTCGTGCCCAGCATCGTCAAGGCGGTGATGCCGCCGCCAGCCGGCACGGCCAAGGACTGGGCAGCCTACCGCGCACGGTTTGTCGAACCCAAGCGCATCGCAGCCGGCGCGGCGTTCTGGCAGGCCAACAAGGCCTGGCTGACGCTCGCCGAAGAGCGCTACGGCGTGCCTCCCGAGATCGTGGTCGGCATCGTCGGTGTCGAGACACTGTACGGCCAGCACATGGGTAACCATCGGGTCATCGACGCGTTGGCCACTTTGAGCTTCGACTTCCCGGCCGGGCGCAAGGACCGCAGTGCATTCTTCCGCGATGAGCTGGAACAGTTGCTCGTGCTCAGCCGCCGCGAAGGCACAGA
>CANHOE010000108.1 GCA_947462175.1 Burkholderiales bacterium
GACCGACCGGTCTATCGCCGCATGCGCCGCAGCCTCGACTGGTGTGTCGAACATCGCTGGATGGTGATCGCCACCACCGTTTTGTTGTTCGTCGCAGCGGGAGCCGGCATGGGCCTGGTCCAGCAACAGTTCTTCCCCACCGCGTCGAGACCGGAGCTGCTGGTGGAACTTCGGCTGCGCGAGGGCGCATCGTTTGTCGCCACCGCGAAGCAGGTCGAGCGGCTCGAAAAGGTTCTGAAGGACGACGCCCAGGTGCTGGCGTTCACGGCCTACACCGGCGCCGGGTCGCCGCGCTTCTACCTGAGCCTGTCACCAGAGCTGCCGAACCCGTCCTACGCGCAGTTCGTCATCAAAACGGCTGGCATCGCGGAACGCGAGGCCGTGCGCACCCGCCTGCTGGCGATCTTTGCAGCCGACGCGGACTTCCCTGACCTGCGTGGTCGCGTATTGCGGCTGGACTTCGGACCGCCTGTGGGCTTCCCTGTGCAGTTTCGGGTCATCGGGCCCGACACCGCCGAAGTCCGCCAGATTGCCTATCGCGTGCGCGACCTGGTTCGAACAAGCCCTTTGGTGCGAGACACCCAGCTCGACTGGAACGAGCAGGTTCGTACGCTGCGCGTGCAGGTCGACCAGGACAAAGCGCGCCTGCTCGGCCTCGCATCATCGGATGTCGCGAACATGACTCAGGCGGTGCTGTCAGGCATCCCCGTCACACAGTTGCGCCGTGGCGAAGAGCTGGTCGACGTGGTGGTGCGTGCCGTGCCGGAGGAAAGGCTGGCACTGGAACGTCTGCCGGACATCTCGCTTTTCTCTCGCAACGGCTCGGTGGTGCCGTTGTCGCAAATCGCCACCGTCGACGCGACCTACGAGGAGCCGGTGCTGTGGCGACGCAACCGGGACATGGTGTTGACGGTGCGCAGCGACCTGGCAGATGGCGTGCAGGGACCCTACGCGACACAGCAGATCTGGCCCTCGTTGAAGCCGGTGATCGACAGTCTGCCGCCGGGATACCGCATTGAGCAGGGCGGTGCGATCGAGGAAAGCGACAAGTCCAACAAGGCGCTGTTCGCGGTGTTTCCGCTGATGTTCGCCGTGATGCTGCTGCTTCTGATGATGCAGCTGCAGAGCTTCGCGCGCATGCTCATGGTGTTCCTGACGGCACCGCTCGGTCTGATCGGCGTGGTGCCGGCACTGCTGTTGTTCCGGGCACCCTTTGGCTTCGTGGCCTTGCTTGGTGTCATTGCACTCGGCGGCATGATCATGCGCAATGCAGTGATCCTGGTCGACCAGATCGACCAGGACGTCGCTCAGGGCGCAGCGCCGTGGCAGGCGATCGTCGACGCAACCACCCGGCGTGCCCGACCCGTGGTGCTGACCGCAGCAGCCGCCATCTTCGCGATGATTCCGCTGACCCGCAGCGTGTTCTGGGGGCCCATGGCCATCTCGATCATGGGCGGACTGATCGTCGCCACGGTGCTCACGCTCGCTTTCGTTCCGGCGCTTTATGCGGCATGGTTCCGCGTGCGGCGTCCGGACAGCGTCGATAGCCTGGGCGATGCTGCGAGAGCAACTCCCTGACGTCGTGCTGCGGCGACGCCCAAACCGCCTGGGCAACAATGACGAGATGACGCTTCAAACCATCGAACTCGAAACCGCCCCGAACCCCACGGCCAGCATCATCGTGCTGCATGGCCTGGGTGCCGATGGCAATGACTTTGTGCCGATCGCTGAAGAACTGCGTCTGGGCCCGATCGGCCCGGTGCGTTTCGTGTTTCCGCATGCGCCCGTGCGTCCGGTCACGATCAATGGCGGGATGACGATGCGGGCCTGGTACGACCTGCTGCATGCCGACCTGGTGCGCCGCGAAGACGAAGCCGGACTGCGCGCCTCGCGCCTGGACATCGAGGCGCTGATTGCGAAGGAGCGGGATCGCGGCATCGCCGCCTCACGCATCGTGCTGGCCGGTTTTTCGCAAGGCTGTGCGATGACGCTGCTGACCGGTCTTCGCCACACGGAGCGTCTGGCAGGTCTGGTTGGGTTGTCGGGCTACCTTCCGCTGGCAGACACCACGGCGGTCGAGCGCAGCGCAGCGAGCATGGCCTTGCCCGTGTTCCTGGCACACGGCACTGGCGACAGCGTGGTGCCGCTGGCGCGCGCGGCGGCGGCGCGCGACGCGCTGCAGGCGCTGGGCTGTGTGGTCGACTGGCACGCGTACCCGATGGCGCACTCGGTGTGCGCCCAGGAAGTCAGCGACCTGAACCGCTGGCTGCTGAAGGTATTGGCCGTCTGACGGCGGAGGCTCAGCTGGCCGCCGACGCGCTGGGAGCGGGTGGTGCGTAGCGCCGCTTGGGCTTCTCGGCCCGGGCGTACAGACCCTGCACCGCCGGGATGTTGGCTTCGAGGTCCTTGATGCGGGTGGTGCCGGCCGGGTGCGTGGACAACCACTGAGGCGGCGCGCCCTTGTTGGCCACAGCCATCTTCTGCCACAGGCGCACGCCGGCTTGCGGCTCGTAGCCGCCGCGCGCCGCCAGGTCCAGGCCGATCTTGTCAGCCTCGGATTCGTCGTCACGGCCGAACTTCAACGTCAGCAACTGGCTGCCCATGTCGGCCAGGTAGCGTCCGCCGCCACCCAGGCCGAGCAGCGACGCCCCGATCTCGATCGCGCCTCGGGTCGCCGCCGACTTGCCCATTCGCTCTCGGGCGTGCTCACGCAGCGCGTGGGCAATCTCGTGACCCATCACCTGCGCAACCTCGTCGTCGGTGAGCTGCAGCGTATCGAGGATGCCGTAATAGAACGCGATCTTGCCGCCCGGCATGCAGAAGGCATTGATCTGCTTGCTGCCAATCAGGTTGACCTCCCACTTCCAGTTGGCAGCGCGCGGCGTGCTGCGCAGATTGGCCGAGTTGCTGAACGGAATCAGCCGCTGGGCGATCGCATTCAGGCGGATCACCTGGGGGTGGTTGGCAGGTGCCAGCGCCTTCTGTGCTGCCGCCTGCTGCAGCATCTCCTGGTACTGCTGCGCCGCCGCGCTTTCGATCTGCTCGGCCGGCACCAGCTTGGCGAGCGTGGATTGCTTGTCGACCTCGACACCGTCCCGAGCCCAGCTCGGCAGCGCCAAGGTTGCGCCCGCACCCAACACCGCCTGGGCGAATCCACGGCGAGCGTGCAGACGGCAAGCGCAGCCAGCGTGATGCCAAAGCGCGGCGGCGGTGGTGGGATCGGGCTCGAAGGTGGCGTGGGGGTCGAATTCCGCGGTCATGGTCGTGTTCGCCTGGCAGAGGGGTCGGTATCGCAGTTCGGCAACTGTGGGTCGGGGCACGATTCTCAATCGTCGGCGGTTGGAGCTCTGGAATCAACCTCGAGTTCACGCATCGCATCGCGCAACCACCACAGCATGCCCAACGCCGGCAGAGCCAGCACGGTGGACACGACGAAGAAGGTGGGCCATCCAATGGCTTCCGCCAACACGCCGGCCAACGGCCCGACCCAGACCCGGCCGATAGAGGCAAACGCCGACAGCAAAGCGTACTGCGTGGCGGTGAAGCGCTGGTTGCACAGGCTCATCAGGAAGGCGACGAATGCGGCGGTGCCCATGCCGCCGGAGAGGTTCTCGGCAGCGATCACCATCAGCAGGCCACCATCAATCTCGGTGGGATGTGCCAGCTTGACGAAGCCCCAGTCGAACGGCGGCAACACGAAGCCGGGCAACGCGCCCTTGCCATGAACGGCCAGCCACCAGAAGCCGAGGTTGCTGGCCATCTGCAGCGCGCCAAACAGCAGAAGTGCTCGCCACAACCCCAGCTTCAGCATCAGCAGGCCACCGATCAGCGCGCCACCGATCGTCAACCACAGACCGATCAGCTTGTTGACAACGCCCACCTCGGCCGGGCTGAACATCATTGCCTTCAGCAGGAAAGGGGTCATCAGCGAGCCGGCGAAGGCATCGCCCAGCTTGTAGAGCACGATGAAGGCGAGGAAGGCAGCCGCGCCGCGCTGCGAGAAATAGCTGTCCAAACCGTTCAGCAGCGTCTGGAACTTGGCTGCCCGCGCTGCCCAGGCCGCCAGCGGCAGCGTGAACGCCAAACCCAGCAGCAGGGCCAGCAGCTCCGTCCATTTGCGCTGCAGTCCGGCATCCAAGGTGCTGCCCTCAAACCAGGGGGCGAGCAGCGCGCGGGCGATCGGTGGACCGAAACGGTCGCTGATGACGAAGCCCATCGCCACCGCTGCCAGCAGCGCGGCAAAGCCCAGCAGGTCCTGCCGGGCCACGCTGGAGCGGTCGCCAACCGACAGCACGCGCGGCAGTGCAATGGCCGAGAGCACCGCAGCCCCAGCCATCAGCGCGGCCATGAAGCGGTAGACCTCGGGCCAGGTCCAGCCGCCGGGCTGGCTGGCATTCGACGGATCAACCCAGATCAACGCGATACCGCCCGACAGGATCATCGCCAGCCGGTAGCCGAGCACGCTGAGCGACGAACCCAGCCCTCGCTCGCGCGCGGCCAGCAGGTCAGTGCGATAGGCATCGATGACCACATCCTGCGACGCGGCAACAAAGGCCACCAGCACCGCCAGCAGCGCAAAGCTGCGGGTGGCCTGCGTCGGAGATGTATCGGCCAGCCACAGCAGCGTGCCCGCCAGCGCAAGTTGCGTGAGCACCAGCCAGCCACGGCGGCGACCGAGCCATGGCAGCTCGAAGCGGTCCATCAGCGGCGCCCACAGGAACTTGAAGGTGTAAGGCAAGCCGACCAGGCTGAGAAAGCCGATGGTGGCCACGTCCAGCCCTTCCAGGCTGAGCCACGCCTGCATCGCCTGGCCGGTCAGCGCGAGAGGCAGGCCGGAGGCGAAGCCAAGAACGGTGACGACTGCAAGGCGGTGCAACATGCCCGGGTCGATGTGTTTCGGCGTGCGGACAAAGGGGGGTGCGGCGTCACGCGGTTCGGCATCGGGCATCAGGCATTCTAGGAAGCAGCGATGCCGCGCGTCGTCACTCAGAATCGGGGCATGAACTCATCCCCCGACGCGCAGCCACCCAGCTTTTCCAGCGCCGAGTTCCGCGCCGCCTTGCGCACCTTTGCCACCGGTGTGACGGTGATCACTGCGCTCGATGCCAGCGGTACGCCGGTCGGCGTGACCGCCAACTCCTTCAACTCGGTGTCGCTGACGCCGCCACTGGTGCTGTGGAGCCTGTCGCGGCAGGCCTCGACGATGTCGGCCTTCAGCCGCGGCTCGCACTATGCGATCAACATCCTGGCCGCCGACCAGCGCCACGTCGCGGAGCGCTTTTCGCGCCGTGACATTGACCGCTTCGATGGCATCGCAATGCACAGCGGCAAGAGTGGCGCACCGATCCTCGATGGCGTCATGGCCGCGTTCGAATGCTTCAACCGCAGCCAGTATGAAGAGGGCGATCACATCATCTTTGTCGGCGAAGTCGAGCACTGCCGCCACCGCGAGAGCGCGCTGCCGTTGATCTTCCACGACGGCAAGTTCTACACCGAGCTGCCGTTGTGAAAGGCAGCCTTGCGCAGTAACGCTAGACCGACTTCTTCGCCGCCACCTTCTTTGCCACGGCACCCTTGGCGGCAGGTTTTGCAGGGCGCGGCTCGAACTCGAAGCTGACCTTGCCTTCCTTCGCGTCGAAGGCCAGCCGGGCCTTGAACTTGCGCCTGGTCTTGTTCGACACGAAGTTCTCCAACAGATCGGTCTTGCCGGTCTGGAGCAACTTGGTCATCTGCTCGCGCGGCACCGGCTGCTGCAGGATGATCTTGCCGCTCTTGAAGTCGCAGGTGACGTTGGCACCGACCGCGTGTTCGCACACATAGCTGGTGCCGTGCTCGAAGACCTTGCCCTGGTCCTTCGGGCAGTGGCCGAGCGGCTCCTGCTCGGAGAAATCCACCGGCTCGCCGGCTTCGGCCTTGGCGTCATCACCGAAGTCGAATTCGAGTTTCCAGTTCTTGATCTCATCGTCGTAGACCAGTTTGATTTCGGCGGTGAAGGGCCAACCGGCCTTCGAACGGAAGCCTTCGAGTGGGCCGATCTTCTTGTTGGCGACGAAGGCCTCGACCTCGGGCAACTCGAAGCTGCGGCTGCCGGGGATCTTGCTGATGGAAAAGCCGCAGCCTGGGCCTTCGCCACCCTCGGAAGCGATCACGCCATCCTTGCCAACGCAAGTAAACCGGCGGTAGTTTTCCTTGACCATGCCGCCGCAGTTGGGGCACGGCACTTTCAGCGTCGCATAGTCGCCGGGGATCGTGTCGCGGTCGTACTCCTTCGCCTTGGCGACCACACGCTCGGTCATCCTGGCGATCTCGGCCATGAAGGTCTCGCGGCTGAGCTTGCCCTTTTCCATCTCGGCCAGCTGGAACTCCCAGTTGCCGGTCAGCTCGGGCTTGGTCAGTTCCTCGACCTGCAGGCCGCGCAGCAGCGTCATCAGCTGGAAGGCCTTGGCCGTCGGGATCAGCTCGCGGCCCTCGCGCACGATGTACTTCTCCAGGATGAGCCCTTCGATCGTCTGCGCCCGCGTTGCCGGCGTGCCCAGGCCCTTCTCGGCCATGGCTTCCCGCAACTCGTCGTCGTCGATCAGCTTGCCGGCACCTTCCATGGCGCTCAGCAGGGTGGCTTCGGTATAGCGCGCTGGCGGCTTGGTCTTCAGCGCGTTGACATCGACATTCTCGGTACGCACCACCTCACCGGGCGCCACGGCAACCAGGTTGGCGTCGTCTTCCTGGGCCTCTCGGCCGTAGACCGCCAGCCAGCCCGGCTTGACCATCACCTTGCCGTTGGTCTGGAAGCTGATGCCCTTGCCAGCGGCCTGCACAGTGGAGATGCGGGTGGTGACCATGAACTCGGCCGGCGGATAGAACACCGCGAGGAAGCGCTTGACGACCATGTCATAGAGCTTGGCCTCGATCTCGGTCAGGCTCTTCGGTGCCTGCAGCGTCGGGATGATCGCGAAGTGGTCGGAGACCTTGGCGTTGTCGAAGATGCGCTTGTTGGGCTTCACATAGCCGTCGTTCAACGCCTTGCGCGCGTGTCCGGAGAGTGTCCGTAACGGGCCGGGGAGCTCCTCGTCGGCCAGCATCGCCATCGTGTCCTTGACGACCGGCAGGTAGTCCTCGGGCAGCGCCTTGCTGTCGGTTCGCGGGTACGTCAGCACCTTGTGCTTCTCGTACAGCGCCTGCGCGATGGAGAGCGTCGTCTTGGCGCTGAAGCCGAAGCGCGAATTGGCCTCGCGTTGCAAGGTGGTCAGGTCGTACAACCCGGGCGCACTCTGCGAACTCGGCTTGGCTTCTTCGGTGACGCTTGCAGGCTGGCCGCGTACCGCCTGCGCGATGGCCTGGGCGTCGGCCTCATTCCAGACGCGGTCGTTGCGCAGTTCGGCATCGTCGGGGTTCTTCTTCCATTTCGGGTCGAACCACTTGCCGTCGTATTCGCCCGCGGCTGCGGCGAAGGTCGCCTTGATTTCCCAGTACGGCCTGGACACGTGCTTGCGGATTTTTTCCTCGCGCTCGACCACCACACTGAGCGTGGGTGTCTGTACGCGGCCGACCGTGGTCAGGAAGAAGCCGCCATCGCGGGAATTGAACGCGGTCATTGCGCGGGTGCCGTTGATGCCGACCAGCCAGTCGGCCTCGCTGCGGCTGCGGGCAGCGTCGGACAGGCCCTGCATCTCGGTGTCCCCCCGCAGCTTGTCGAAGCCGTCGCGGATCGCCTGTGGGGTCATGCTCTGCAGCCACAGCCGCTGGATGGGCTTGTCGATCGGCTTCTTCTCGCTGCCCGCGTACTGCACGATCAGCCGGAAGATCAGCTCACCTTCGCGGCCCGCGTCACAGGCATTGATCAGCGCCGTCACGTCCTTGCGCTTGACCAGCTTGACAACGGCCTGCAGCCGCGACTTGGCCTTGTCGATCGGCGCCAGGTCGAAGTGCGGAGGGATGACCGGCAGGTTGTTGAAGCTCCACTTGCCGCGCTTGACGTCGAATTCCTCCGGCGCCTTGATTTCCACCAGATGGCCGACCGCCGAGGTGACGACGTAACGGTCGTTTTCAAAATGGTCGGCTTGCTTGTCGAACTTGCCCGCCACAGGCGTGAGCGCCCGCACGATGTCCTGTGCGACGCTGGGCTTCTCGGCAATGATCAAAGTCTTGGTCATGTTTTCTTGTCAA
>CANHOE010000109.1 GCA_947462175.1 Burkholderiales bacterium
GGATGTGTTGGGGGAAGGATTTGAACATTGGTGCGACGCTGACCAGCCGCCTCAAAAATGCGCCCTCGAAGATAGCAGAAAACATGCCTGTGGCCGACGTCGCGGCGGGATCAAACACCCCCTTCAGCCATCGTCGACGCACCAGACCGCGGCGCAGGCGTGATGGTTGAATTGCCTCTATCGAATCTTTGTGCACCTACATGGTGCTCTCGGAGAATTCATTTTGGTGCATCTTGAGGCTCGTCAACGCACCAGTTCTGGGCCTAGTCGCGCGCCCTTCTCAAGCAGGCCTTGCATCAAAGCCGCGTAAGCGGGCACCACCGCGACGATGTCGCCCTTGACGCCCAACTCGATGTGCGCGCCCCACTCTGGATGGTCGACGCTGGGCAAGCTGAATACCTTCACGCCAGGATGATGGATTTCGACGAATTCCATCAACGGCGTCAGCGTGGCCTCCATTGCGCCCATGACGATGACGGACTGCTCGCGCTGACCCTGTGCGCACTGCAGGTGCGCACAGTGCTCATCGAGCACCCATTCGATCATTGGCCAGGCCATGACCGGAAAACCCGGCACGAAGTAGACGGCGCCCGCTGAAGCGTCTGCCGAACCCAAGAAGAAACCGGCAATCTTGTTGTACGGGTTCGGGATGATCCCGGCCCCCTGTGGAAACATCGCCATGTTCAGACGATGCAGGTTGTCTGCGCGATCGGGCTCGAACAGCACGCCTTTCTCGGCGGCGACATCTTGCATGCGCTCGATGATGAGGTCGCGTGCAACCGGATGCATCGCGAGCGGCACGCCCAGGGCACTCGCGGCGCATTGCCGAGTGTGGTCGTCCGGCGTCGCCCCGATGCCGCCACAGGAAAACACGATGTCACCGCTGGCCAACGCGTCCTTCAGATCCGCGGTGATTCGCGCCGGATCATCGCCGACATAACGCACCCAGGCCAGCGACAGGCCGCGCGCGGCCAGCAGTTCGATCACCTTCGGCACGTGCTTGTCGGCGCGCTTGCCCGACAGAATCTCATCGCCGATGATCAACAGTCCGAATGCCATCGCGTCGCAGTCAGATCGGTGGAGGAAGCAACAGCCCTGTCATTGCTGCAGGATCGATGACTGCCGATGGCACCGCCGGCGCTGCGGGCCCGGGTGCCGCTGCGCGCTCGGCGCGCAGTGACTGCAACGCGTACAGGGCGTAGTGCGAAAACCAGAGTGCCGAGAACGCGAACACCAGCGTATAGATCCAGATTGCGGCCGGCACCAGCACCGGTGCGAGCGCCAAAAAGAGGACGCCGGAGGCCCACAACAGCGAGGGCGCTGCGCCCAGGTAGCCAGTCAGCACGCCCATGCCAAGGAGGGCACCGCGGTGCCGGCGGATAATTTCTCGCCTCTCTTCCTTGGTCGCGTGCTCGGCCAGCACGTCGTAGGTCATCACCTTGTAGGTCAGCCAGCCCCAGATCAGCGGCGGCAGGACCAGTACCAGGGGTGGCACGAACCACAGAGGAATCGACAGCACCAGGGCAACGAGCGCCACCAGCGTCGCGCCCAATGAGGCAAATACACCTGCAGTGGTCGACCCGCCGTGCCGCCGATCGAGTGCTGGAAAACGGCGCTCGGCCACCAGATTCAGCATCGACGGCGTCATCAGGACGGCAACGACCAGCAATGAAACGATGACGATCACTGGAATCGCCAGGAACACGATCAGCAAGGGCGCGAGCAAGGCCTTAAGACCGCCGATGCCGATGCCGTCGAACCAGACCAGCACCGAGGTCAGCCAGACTTGCGATTCCACGCCCGCTCGCACCCATGCGAGCGTGGCATCCCACATGAAATAGCCCAAGCCGAGCGCGACCGCGACCATCAACACCAGCGGCATCAGCGACAGAGCAATCACACGCGGATGAAGGCAGTACGCCGCAGCACGCCAGAACGAATCGATCAGCAATCTCATGCGGTGCAGGATACGTCAGCGGATGGGCGCCATTGGCCGATGCCTGCTTGCCCGTTTACTCGTCGTCGCCGCCGAAGATCGAGCCACCGAGCAGGCCCCCGCCCAGCACACCGCCGAGCAGCGAACCTTCCTCGCGCGAGCCACCTCGCTGAGGCGCCGAAGCGAATACGCGCGAAGCCAGCCGCGAGAACGGCAGGCTCTGCAACCAGACGGTACCCGGCCCGGTGACCTTGGCGAAGAACAGGCCTTCGCCGCCGAACAAGGCGGTCTTGATTTTGCCAACGTACTGGATCTCGAAGTTCACATTGGGCGTGAACGCAACCACGCAGCCGGTGTCGATCAGCAGCGTCTGCCCGGGCTGCAACTCACGCTTGATGCAGGTGCCCCCGGCGTGCACGAAGGCCAGGCCATCGCCTTCGAGCTTCTGCATGATGAAACCCTCGCCGCCGAAGAAGCCGACCGACATCTTCTGCTGCAGGTAGATGCCGAGAGACACCCCCTTTGCCGCGCAAAGGAAGGCGTCCTTCTGGCAGATCAACATCCCGCCGAGTTGGCGCAAATCCATCGGAAGGATCTTGCCCGGGTAAGGCGCCGCGAAAGCGATGCGCGACTTGCTGTGCGCCTGGTTTGTGTAGATCGTGGTGAACAGCGACTCGCCTGTCACCAAGCGCTTGCCGGCACCCAGCAGCTTGTTGAACAGACCGCCGGTGCTGGCCGAGCCGTCGCCGAACACCGTGTCCATGGCGATACCGGCGTCCATGAACATCATGCTGCCGGCTTCGCCCACTGCCGCCTCGCCCGGATCAAGTTCGACCTCGACGAACTGCATTTCCGAACCCTTGATCTCGAAATCCACCACATCCATCGCCATGCTGCGCACTCCTGATTGAATCGACGGCGGGGATGTTATCGCCGCAACAGTGACCCTGGGCAGCACAGCTGGCTGTTCGCAAGTGGGTCCGAGCAGCCCAGAGGGTTCGAATGGCCTGTCGTGTAGCGCGGAGGTGCGCACCGGCAGCCGGTCGCGGATTGCCCGAGGGACTTTCTTCAGCCGGTCGGCGCCCGGCCGCAACGCCACAGTATCCGCACGTGCAGGGTCGCCGCGGCGGAACGCGCACACAGCCAAAGTCCGAGACGGCGCAGGCAACCAGCTCGATCAGGACGGCAAGCGCGCCATTCGCAGCGCAGGCCAGGGCCGCTCGGGGCAGATCTACGGCCTGGCCCACGAAACCGTCTTCATCGACTGGGACACGGCCGGCCTGCCAAGACAGGCCGCCTCGGCCCCCTCGGCAGCGGCAAACGCCAGACCGCCAGTTGCCGTGCCGCCACCCATTCCATTCGATCAAACGTTCGAGTCGCAGGGCATCGGCTTTCGGGTCACGAGCGCCAACATCGGCCCTCGCAGCAAGCTGAAGATTGCGCCACGCAGCCTGAGCCTCGACAACACACCGATCGTGCAGTCGATCGAAGGCCCGATCGTTCGAGCCGAGGTGACCGCCGCAATGCAGAAGGATCGGCAGAGATCTACACCTACATCACGTCGGCAGTCACCATATCCCGTGGGTCACTCATCGCCTACAGCACCAATCGCCGCAAAGCGCTGAAAGATATTCAGATGCCAGCAGAACCGCAGGCCTTGAGCCCCGCGAACGGCTATCGCGGTCACGACGAGTTTGCCGTTGTCGAGAACACGCTCGTCCGGCGCTTCCCGTCCGACAAGGACGGCGACACCGATGGCGCTCCCACGGGCGGCATGCGTCAGTTTCAGTTCACGCTGAGAAAGGGCGAGGCCAGCGCGGTGCTTCAGCTCGACCGGGTCGATAGCTACTGATTTCTGTGAAACGCAGCACCACTCACTGAGCCCGTGTCGCGGTTCAATCGCCGCCAGGCCCCCTCACCCGCAGACCCTCACCGGCGCCGCGCGTCAGGTACTTGAAGCTGCCCGTGGCGTGCGCGACCAGGGCACCGGCTTCGTCGAACAGCGACGCTTCGCAAAAGGCCAGCGCAATGGTGCGTGTCAGTACGCGAGCGCGCGCGGTCAGGCGGCCGGTGCCGGGGCGCATGAAGCTGGTCTTCATTTCGATGGTGACCACGCCGCGGCCCGGTGCGTTTGCCGTGGCGTCCGCCGGTGCATCGGCACTCCGAGCCGCGTGCGCCATCGCCACATCCAGCAGCGTCATCGTGACACCACCATGTGCCATGCTCAGCGAGTTGTGCTGGTCGGCCCGCAAGTTCAGCGCGATCTCGGCCTCGCCATCCTGCATGCGCAGCAGTTCGAAGCCCATGGCTCGGACGAAGGGAATTTGCAGCGGGAAGTCCATCGTCAGTCTCCCTGTGTCAGCGCCTTGAAGAAGGCCCGGCTGTCATTCGGGCGGCCCAGAAAGCGTTGCAGCAATTCGCCCGGCGCGACCTGTCCACCGTTCTGCAGCACTGTGGCTCGATAGCGCTGGCCGACGACGGGGCTCAATCGGTCGGCGGCAAACGCGGTGCGCAGGTCCTCAGCGAGCACCAGGCTCCATAGATAGCCGTAGTAGCCGGCTGCATAGCCGCCAGCGATGTGCTCAAAGCCAGCCGGGAACATCGAGCCTGGCACATGGCCGAGGGCTGTGGCGCCTTCCATCTGAGCCCACAGCGCCAGCGGGTCTGCTGGTTCTCGGCCGTGCAGGGCCAGATCGTAGCTGGCATACAAATACTGGCGAGAAAACTGAATGCCCTTGCCAAAGTCGCGCGCAGCCCGCGCCTGAGCGAGCAGTGGTGGCGGTACCGGCTCGCAGCTTGGACAGACCTCGCCGAACAACGCCAGCACCTGCGGGTCGTAGACCCAGTCCTCCAGCATCTGTGACGGCGCCTCGACAAAATCCAGTTGCACGTTGGTACCGCCCTGCCCCGCGTAACGCGTCCTCGAGAGCAAGGCATGCAGGCCGTGACCCAACTCGTGCAGCAGCGTTTCCAGCTCGTCGAGGGTCAGGCCCTGGCGGCTGACGTTGACCACGAGTGCTGCAGCCGGCAGACGGTCGGCCCACGTCGATACATTGCGAAAGCTCCACAGCGCCGCATGGTTGAACTTGTCCGCGCGCGGGTAGAGGTCAACGAACAGCGTGCCCAGCAGTTCCTTGCTGTCGTTGTTGGTGATGGTGTAGGCGCGTGCCTCCGGATGCCACAGCGATTGCGGGGTCGCCGACGGCGCGAAGGTGATGCCGAACAGCCGTTCGGCCACGCGGAACAAGAAGCGCAGGCTGGGCTCGGGCGGGAAGTAGCGCCGGAACTGCTCCTGGTCGACCGCGTAGGTGGCGCGGCGCACGCGCTCCGAATAGAACGCCGTGTCCCAGCGAAACAGCACGGTCTGGTCGACGGCCTGATTCAGATGCCGCGCCTTCTCGGCACGCAACTCCTCCAGATCGGCGAGCTCGCGCGCACTGACGGCCTCTTTCACGGTGGAGAGAAAAGTTTGCACCTCGGCCTCGCTGTGAGCCATCCGGTGGCGAAGCACGAAGTCGGCATACGAGGCATGGCCGAACAGCTGCGCCATCTCGCGGCGTCGCTGCGCCAGGATGGCGAGCGTGTCGAGGTTGGCAGCTCCGCCCAATGACAGGTAGGCGCGCCACACACGCTCGCGCGTGGCAGGGCGCGTAGCGTTCTCGAGCACCGGAAACACCGTGGCCTGTTCCAGGCCCAGGCGGTAGCGGCCCCTCGTATCGCGCGGGGCCGCCTTCAACACGCCAGCGGGGACACCGGCCAGTTCATGCCGGGTGAACCAGAGTTGGGTGCGGTCTTCGCGGATGCGACGTTCGAATGCCTGGGTCAGCGCGGTCAACTCATCGTTGAGTTCACGCACCCTCAGTTGCTGGCCCGGCGCCAGCGCCACGCCGGCGTCTTCGAAGTTGTCGAGGGTATCGCGCCAAAAGCGGCGATCGATCTCATCGGCAGGTTGCACTTGCTTGAGGCGCAGATACAGCGCGGCGTTCTGCCAGAAACGGGACGAATAAGCCTGGTAGTCGCGGTCACAGGCGTCCGCCGCGTCGCGGACGGACTTGCTCGGGCTCACCGCCACCAGCAGCCCCAGAGGGCCCAGGGTGTCCTCGGTGCGGCGCGTCATCGCATCTAAACCTGCCAGCAGCGCCGACCCCGAGAGTTCGCTGCCTTGCGCCAGTTGCGTCTCGGTGCGACTGAGATCCGCCAGCAGCGTCTTGCACTGCGCGGCGATGGTGGCCGGGCTACGAGGGAGTGGAAAAACGTAGGGCGAGCCGCCCGAGACGGCGGCGGATGCGGCCACGGGCTGCGCGGCTGGCGTGCCTCCCGCCGCAAACACTGCCCACCAGACGACGCACAGCGACCGGCAAGACCGCCAAAGGCTCAAGCAGCGGCCTTCCCAGGCGCGAAAGTGTGGTCCACCACATGCCGGCCGGAACGCATCTTGCCCAGTTCAGCGGCAACAGCCTTGTGCCGCGGGTGGTTCTGGTAGGCATCGAGTTGCTGCGCGTCGGTGAAGGTCGAGACCAGCACGACATCCGCACTGGCTTCGAGCCCGGGCTCGCGGATACCGACGTCGAATTCGACGGTGCCGGGCACGAGGCTGGCGCAAGACTCGAGCAGCGCCTTGAAGCGCGGCGCGTCCGCGGGGTTGTTCAGCGTCCACAGGACGATGTGGCGAATCATGGTGTCAATCCTCTGAATCGGGAATGCGCGAACGCAGGTAAATCAGGAGCACGCCAGCGGCAATCGACGCGCCGCCAATGAGCACGATCGGCCAGCCGATCGACGCATCGGCCGACACGGTTGAAATGCCGAGCATCAGTACCAGCGCGCCGCCGAAGATGAGCGGCCAGGTGAGGTTGTAAATTTTCGATGGTTTCATGAGGCGGAAGTATCGACGCAGGCCACGCCACTGCAACGCCAGAGCGGACTCAAACGCCCGGTAGGCGATGGTCGCGGTAGGTCGCGCGCAGCGCCGTCTTGAGCAGTTTGCCGGTGGCGGTGTGCGGGAGTTGATCGACGAACACGACATCGTCGGGAATCTGCCAGCGAGCCACCTTGCCGTCGAAGAAGTGCAACAGGTCTGCTGCGCTCACCTCAGCGCCGGGTTTGCGCACCACGACCAGCAGCGGCCGCTCGTCCCATTTCGGGTGATGGCAGGCGATCGCGGCGGCCTCGTGCACCGCCGGGTGTGCCATGGCGATGTTCTCGAGTGCGATCGAACTGATCCATTCGCCGCCGGACTTGATGACGTCCTTGCTGCGGTCGGTGATCTGCATGTAGCCGTCGGCGTCGATCGTGGCCACGTCGCCGGTCGGAAACCAGCGTTCGCCAGCCAGATCGATGTGCGGAGATTCGCTGCTGCCCAGGTAGCGATCCACCACCCAGTGGCCGCGCACCAGCAACTGGCCCGGCGTACAGCCGTCCCAGGGTAATGGCCGATCGTCGGCGTCGACGATGGCGAGGTCAACGCCGTAGATCACCTTGCCCTGCTTCTGCTGCAGAAGGCGCCGCGATTCAGCATCGAGCGACGCGTGCTTGGCCTTCAGGTGGGCCAGCGTGCCCAGCGGGGAGGTTTCGGTCATGCCCCAGGCGTGGATGACCTCCAGCCCGAACTCGTCTTCCAGCGTTCGCATCATCGCGGGCGGGCAAGCAGCACCACCGATCACCGTGCGACGCAGCGTGCTGAACTGCAGCCCCTGCGCCTTCATGTGCGTGATCAGCCCCAGCCACACCGTCGGGACGCCGGCGGTGAAGGTCACGCGTTCGGACTCCAGCAGCTCGTGCAGCGACGCCCCATCGAGCCGTGGGCCGGGGAACACCAGCTTGGCACCGACCATCGGCGCGGCAAAGGGCACGCCCCAGGCATTCACATGGAACATCGGCGTGACGGGGAGCACCACGTCGCGCGAGCCGATGCCCATGGCATCGACCGAGACCTGACCGAGCGCATGCAGCACTGTCGAGCGGTGGCTGTAAAGCACCCCCTTGGGCATACCGGTGGTGCCCGATGTGTAGCAGAGGCCCGACGCGGTGTTTTCATCGAACTCCGGCCAAACCCACTGGCCGTCTTCGGCGGCAAGCAGGTCTTCGTAGCAAAGCAGGTTTTTCACTGAGGACGTCGCCGGCATGTGTGCACGGTCTGTCATCAGCACGCAGTGCTCGACGCTTTCGAGCTGCGGTGCCA
>CANHOE010000110.1 GCA_947462175.1 Burkholderiales bacterium
CGCTTGAGCTCGCGCATCACCAGCTCACCCAGCCGTGTGGACGGCACCTCCTTGGCGCCGCTGTTGAGGATCTTTTCCTGCATGCGCTCGAGCGCGGCATCGATCTGCTCGACGCTGACCGGCCGCTTGCGCAGCGCCAGCGTCATTGAGGCCCGCAGTTTCGAGAGGTCGAACTCGGCGCGTGTGCCGTCCTTCTTGACGACGGCGGGCAGCGCGATCTCGGCGCGCTCGTAGGTCGTGAAGCGCTTGTCGCAGCTGTGGCAGCGGCGTCGGCGCCTGACCACGTCGCCTTCATCGGACTCCCGCGTCTCGACGACTTGCGTGTCTTCGTGGCTGCAGTAGGGGCAACGCATCTGGAAAGGCCCGTCGCTGCGAGTTCAACAGGACGGGCCGGTACCGATCAGCAAACTGAATCGGCGCGCTTCAACGGTACACCGGGAAGTCGCGCGTCAATGCCGCGACCTTGCTGCGCACCGTGGCCAGGTTCGCTTCGTCGTGCGGGTTGTCCAGCACATCGGCGATCAGGTGGGCAGTGATGCGCGTCTGCTCTTCCTTGAAGCCGCGCGTGGTCAGCGCCGGCGTGCCCAGCCGGATGCCGCTGGTGACCATCGCCTTTTGCGGGTCGTTCGGGATGCCGTTCTTGTTGCAAGTCATGTGCGCCAGACCCAGCACTGCCTCGGCTTCCTTGCCGGTCAGGTTCTTCGGCCGCAGATCGACCAGCATCACGTGGCTCTCTGTGCGGCCGCTGACGATACGCAGGCCGCGCTCGGTCAGCGTTTCGGCGAGCACGCGGGCGTTGTCGACCACCTGCTGCTGGTAGGCCTTGAAGGACGGGTCCAGCGCTTCCTTGAAGGCCACGGCCTTGGCGGCGATGACGTGCATCAGCGGCCCGCCCTGGATGCCGGGAAAGATAGCGCTATTGATCTTCTTGGCGATGGCCTCGTCGTTCATCACGATGATGCCGCCGCGCGGGCCGCGCAAGCCCTTGTGGGTGGTGCTGGTGACGACGTCGGCGTGCGGCACCGGGTTGGGGTAGACGCCGCCGGCGATCAGGCCCGAGTAGTGCGCCATGTCCACCATGAAGATCGCCCCGACGGCCTTGGCCACGCGAGCGAAGCGCTCAAAGTCGATGTGCAGGCTATAGGCGGAAGCCCCGGCGATGATGAGCTTGGGCTTGTGTTCATGCGCCGAGCGCTCCATCGCGTCGTAGTCGATCTCTTCCTGGGCATTCAGGCCATAGCTGACGACCTTGAACCACTTGCCGCTCATGTTCAGCGGCATGCCGTGCGTCAGGTGGCCACCTTCGGCCAAGCTCATGCCCATGATGGTGTCGCCCGGTTGCAGCAGCGCGAAGAACACGGCCTGGTTGGCCTGCGAGCCTGAATTGGGCTGCACGTTGGCGTAGCCCGCGCCAAACAGTTGCTTGAGCCGGTCTATGGCGAGCTGTTCGGCAATGTCCACGAACTCGCAGCCCCCGTAGTAGCGCTTGCCTGGGTAGCCCTCTGCGTATTTGTTGGTCAGCTGGCTGCCTTGCGCTTGCATGACCGCGGGCGAGGTGTAGTTCTCGGAGGCGATCAGCTCGATGTGGTCTTCCTGGCGCTGGTTTTCGCGCTGCACGACTGACCAGAGCTCAGGGTCGATGTGGGCGAGGGTGGACTGACTGCGGTCGAACATGGAACGGTCCTCTACAACGGGAATTCAGGGGGTCAGTTTGCGTCGAAATATCGCACGACCCGTGGCAAGCCAGATGCCGGAAGGTCATGGACTTCCGATACCGACAAGCCGTATTTTCGCGGGTTCAGTGCAACGAAGCCAGATGCTCGTCGATTTTCCGCTCAGGTTGATCGCTCACCGGTGGTGTTGGATCGCCAATCTCCCCCGTCGCGCGCGGCGCTGACAGGATGACATTCGGCGCGTTGACCGCCACCAGCTTGCCGCCAGCGACGGCCAGCAGATGCGACTGCTCGCTCAGTACTTTGGAGGCGTAGCCTCCATCGTCGTTCAGGTTCGCCGCGCCCACATAGGAGCGCAGACCGGCTTCGACACTGCCCGCGCGTGCAATGCATTCCTTGAGCACCTGCACGCCAACGCGCAGGTTGGCGACCGGATCGAAAGCCGCGAAGTTGCCGCCAAATGCCTCGTACTTGTCGTCATGCACACGCGTCATCACCTGCATCAGCCCCTGTGCACCGACGGCGCTCTGCGCAAACGGGTTGAAACTGGACTCGATCGCCATGATCGCCAGGATCAGCGTGGGGTCCAGTCCCACGCGGGCACCCACCTGCCAAGCCTCGGTGACCAGCCGGCTGACCGGCTCGGGTGCCACTCTGTAGCGACGCGCCAGCCACTGGGCGACAGCCGCCTGCTGACGCGTCAGCTCATTTGGATCGCTCGCGGTAGCGCGCGCGACGGCGCCGGGCTCTTTCAGCTCGCCGGCCAGTTGCTCAGCCGGGTCGGTACGGGCCACCTGACGCGCCTGCAGCCAGCCCAGCGCCTGCAGCTCGAAGGTATGACGCAGTTCGGAATGGCCCGCCACGAAGACCACCAGCGCCACGGCGATCAGCCCCAGCAGGGCCAGCGTGTTGTGGCTGACTTCCAGCATGCCGTGCCCCACGTCTTGCAGGAACACCGCGGTCGAGCGCACCGAAGCGCGGCCCCAGTTCTGCAATGTCGAAGAAAACTCGTGAATGATGGACATGACTCTCTTGCCTCTGGGCCCCCTCCAGGCACAAGCCTGTCGGGTGGGTTCGAGCGTCGCGCCGAACATAATCGGTCGCGCTGGCGGTTCAGGCCCGTATTCATGACGGGCGCACAACCGACAAGAATTCGCTCGATACCTCTCTGATGAACACTGGTGGCGCCAAGGGTAAACGCTAATCAGGCGCCAATGAGCGAAATTCTAGAAAGCAAAAACATAACCAGTCAACCATTAGAAATCGATATATAACTACTAATTGATATGAAGTATCGCGACCTCAGGGAGTTTTGTGCCGGTCTGGAAGCGGCTGGCGAACTCCGACGGGTCGCTGAGCCCGTATCGGCGCGGCTTGAGATGACAGCGCTCAGCGATCGGGTGCTGCGTGCGGGTGGGCCTGCGCTGTGGTTCGAGCACCCCCTCGATTCGGGGGGGCGTCACAAAATTCCGGCCTTGACAAATCTGTTCGGAACGACAAGGCGGGTTGCGATGGGCATGGGCGCGGCCGATGTCGGCGAGCTGCGCGACATCGGGCGTGTGCTCGCCAGCCTGAAGGAGCCGGAGCCACCTAAGGGCTTGAAAGACACCGGCCGGTTGCTACACCTGGTGAAGTCGCTTTGGGACATGAAGCCGGCAACGGTGCGCCAGGCGGCCTGTCAGCAGGTGATCGTGGAAAGCGCAGACGTCGATCTGCTCGACCTGCTGCCGGTGCAGACCTGCTGGCCGGGCGATGTAGGGCCACTGATCACCTGGGGGCTGGTCGTCACTCGTGGGCCGCAGGGGGGGGCGAATCCACGCCGCCGGCAGAACCTGGGCATCTACCGCCAGCAGGTCATTGCCCGCCACCAGGTCATCATGCGCTGGCTGGCGCATCGGGGCGGGGCGCTTGATTTCCGTGACTTCGCTCGCGCCAATCCGGGCCAGCCGTTCCCGATCGTGGTGGCCTTGGGTGCTGATCCGGCAACCATCCTGGGCGCCGTCACCCCGGTGCCTGATACCCTGGGCGAGTACCAATTCGCTGGCCTGCTGCGCGGCAGCCGCACCGAGGTGGTCGATTCAGGCGTCGGCGATGCGGGCGTGATGCTGCAGGTGCCGGCCAGTGCCGAGGTCGTGCTCGAGGGCCACATCCCGATTGCCGCGCCTGGCTACACCGGCCACAGCGAACACGGCATTGCGCTGAAGGAGATCGGCGGCTATCTGCATGCACTGGAAGGTCCGTTCGGCGACCACACCGGCTATTACAACGAGCAGGACTGGTTTCCGGTCTTCGAGATCAGTCGCCTGACGCACCGCCGCGACCCGATCTACCACTCCACCTACACCGGCAAGCCCCCCGACGAGCCAGCGATCCTGGGCGTGGCGCTGAACGAGGTGTTCGTGCCCATCCTGCAAAAGCAGTTTCCAGAGATCACCGACTTCTACCTGCCGCCGGAAGGCTGCAGTTACCGGATGGCGATCATCAGTATCAAGAAGGCCTACCCGGGCCACGCCAAGCGGCTGATGTTCGGCCTGTGGAGCTTCCTGAGGCAGTTCATGTACACCAAGTTCATCGTGGTGACCGACGACGACGTGGACATCCGCAACTGGCAGGACGTGATCTGGGCCATCACCACCCGCATGGACCCGGTGCGCGACGTCACGCTGGTCGAGAACACGCCGATCGACTACCTCGACTTTGCTTCGCCGGTCAGCGGTCTCGGCGGCAAGATGGGGCTGGACGCCACGAACAAGTGGCCTGGTGAAACATCGCGCGAATGGGGCCGCACGATCGCGATGGATGCCGCGGTGGAAGACAAGGTGGCGGCGGTGTTCGACCAGATCATGCGGGCGCAGCGCGGACCGGCGTGAGAATCTGAAACAGCGCTTGCGCTTCGCATGCGGCAGGCGTACTGTGGTGATGCCTGCCCAGCAGGCCAACCCCGAGGCGCAGTCACTGCGCCCAGGAGCAAAGGACTCTCACCCTCCGGCGCTCCGAATGGGTGGCGTCAGCCACCTGGCCCCTCCCACTGTCACGGTCGGGAGGGGTTCTTGTTTCTGGGGCAGAGGTTCGCGGTGCATGGCTTGGCCCGCGGCTCGCATGTACTGTATAAAAAAACAGTATATTGGGGTGCCATGTCTGCACCTTCTTTTCCACAGCGGTCTCCATTGGTCGGCACGACTGCCGCACTCGGTGCGGTCCCCGAGCGGCTGCGCCCGGTGCTGTGGCGCGGCGATCAGATGGATAGCGCGGTCGGTCGCGCCTTGCCCACGGGTTTTGTCGCGCTTGACGCACAACTGCCTGGCGCTGGTTGGCCGCGCCGCACATTGACCGAACTGTTGCTGCCGCATCCCGGTGTCGGCGAGATCCGACTGCTCGGCCCCTGCCTGACCGCCACGCAGCGGCAAGGTCGACTGGTGATGCTGTTTGATCCTCCCGCCAAGTTGTCAGCCCATGCGCTCGCACAGCTGGGGTTCGATGTGGCGCAGTTGCTGGTCGTGCACACCCGCGCTCGCGTCATCCCCGGCTCTGACAGCCTATGGGCCTTCGAGCAGGCCTTGAAGAGCGGCCACGTCGGTGGGGTGCTGGCCTGGCTGCCGCCTCGCTTGCGCGCCGACCGGTTGCGCCGCCTGCAACTGGCCGCACAGGCACACGACGGGCCGGCTTTCGTTCTGCGGGAGTGGGCGGCGCAGCAACGCCCCACGGCTGCGCCGCTGCGGTTGGCGTTGCGCGCGGGGGGCGCCGACAGGCTGGAGCTGAAGATACTGAAGCGGCGTGGGCCACCGCTGGCATCGCCCATCGTCTTGACCTTGCCACCGGTGCTGTCTGATGCCTTGCGCGAGCAGGCATGGCGGCGCCAACGAGACATGGCACAGCCAGCCCCGCAGGTTGTCGAGCCGCATGCCCACGAACCCAGCCGGGTCGGCGGCCCGACCCGCGTCGATGCCACGCCGCTGCTGGCGGCCACCTTCATCAGCCTCGTCTGATCTTGTCGCGCGGCATTGAGCATGTTGTGGATCGCGCTGCACCTGCCGCGCCTGTCGTTCGAATCATGGCTGGCCGTGCTGTCACCTGAGCAGCGCGAGCAGCCCGCCGCGTTGATGGGTGCCCGAGATGTGTTGATGTGCAACCCCGCAGCGCAGCGGCTGGGCGTGCGGCCTGGGCTGCAGCGCGTCACGGCACTGGCGCTGGCGCCACAGCTGCAACTCGGTCGCATCGATGCTGCGCGCGATCGGCAGGTGCTCACCAGCGTGGCGCATGTGGCGCTGGCATTCACGCCTGCGGTCTGCTGCGCGGAGCCGTCCGAGCCGGCCGCCGCACCGGGCACGGTGCTGCTGCAGGTGCAGGCCAGCCTGCGTTATTTTGGTGGGCTGACACCATTGCTGCAGCGCCTGCGCGCCGCGCTGGTACCTCTGAACTGCACGGTGCAATTCGCCAGTGCGCCCACGGCCCAAGGCGCGGCGGTGCTGGCGTGTTGCGCTGGCAACGGCAGCGACGAGCTTCATGCGACCGATCTCCCGCAGCTCGAAGGTTTGCTTGGTGCGGCCCCGCTGTGGCTGATCGGCGCCGGCCGTGCGCAGTGGGACACGCTCGACAGCATGGGTCTGGGCACCTTCGGTGCCTTGCGCCGTCTGCCTCGCCCGGCCTTGCGGCGCCGCTTCGGCCCGGCCCTGCTCGATGAGATCGACACAGTCTTGGGCATGCGTTGTGAACCGCCGCCAGCCTGGATCACCTTGCCCGAGACCTTCGAAGCGCGCATCGAGTTGCAGACCCGCGCCGACACCACCGACCAACTGTTCCACGGCGCCCAGTTGCTGATCGAACCCTTGCTCGCCTGGGCACGCGCGCAGCAGGCGCGGGTGCGGCGCTATACGCTGTTCATGCACCACGAGCGGCATCGTCGGCAAGGAGCGGAGGTGCCGGTGGCCACCGAGCTGTCCATCGCACTCGCCGAAGCGTCATGCGATGCGGCTCACATCTCGCTGCTGCTGCGTGAGCGCCTGGCGCACCTGTCGCTGCCTGCCCCGACGCTGGAACTGCGCTTGCATTGCGCCGACGTGGTTCGGGGCTCGCCGCACAGCGCTGAGCTGTTTGCCTCGGCGCGTGGCGAACGCGAAGGCCTGGTTCGGCTGATCGAGCGCCTGCAAGCCCGCCTTGGCGCAGAGCAGGTGCAGCAATTGCGGCCGATGGCCGACCACCGCCCCGAGTGCGATGCGACGTTCCATGCGGTGTCGGCCGATGCGGTGGGGTCGACCTCACGCCAAACCGGGCGACGACCATCGCCTGCTCGACCTGCGGTGCCTGAACGTGAGCGCAGCAACGCCCAGGCGATATCCGCGCCGCGCCCGGTCTGGCTGCTGGACGAACCACAGCGTCTGGCCGAACGACAATCACGCCCATTGCTCGACGGGCAGCCGCTGCAGTTGTTGTGTGGCCCTGAGCGCATCGAGGCGGGCTGGTGGGATGCGCCGCTCGCCGGGCGCGATTACTTCATCGCGCAGACGTCGGATGGCGCCCTGGTGTGGCTGTACCGGGCACGCCTGCCGCTGTCTGTCGCCGAGGATGCGCAAGGCTGGTTTGTGCATGGCCGCTTCGGCTGACTCTCATCTGTTGATCTACATCAGCGACATTCACGCCTTCAGACCGCGCCCATGAACAAAGCCTTCACCAAGGAATCCGACGACGCCGATGACGACGACGCCGACTCGTCCGCGCCAGCGATGCCAGCGGGCGTCAAGAACTACATCACGCCGGCCGGCTACGCCCGTTTGCGTGCCGAGTTGCTGAGCCTGCTGGACGTGGAGCGCCCCAAGGTGGTCGAGATCGTGTCGTGGGCGGCGAAGAACGGCGACCGCTCCGAGAACGGTGACTACCTGTACGGCAAGAAACGGTTGCGAGAGATCGACCGCCGCATCCGTTTCCTGACCAAGCGGCTGGACATCGCCGAGGTGGTCGATCCGTCGGTGCACTGTGGTGCCGATCAGGTGTTCTTCGGCGCCACGGTGCGCTACGTCAATGCCCGGGACGAGGAGCGCACGATCACGATCAAGGGCGTCGATGAGTCCGACAGCACGGCCGGTGAAATCAGCTGGATCGCCCCGATGGCGCGAGCGCTGCTCGGGGCCCGCGTCGGTGACGAAGTCCGTGTGCAGACCCCGGCCGGTGTGGATCTGGTCGAGGTGCTGGCGGTGAGTTACCCGAGCGCTGGCGTCAGCTGAACAGCGAGCGCGCGCGCAGGC
>CANHOE010000111.1 GCA_947462175.1 Burkholderiales bacterium
GCTTGAGTGAAGCTTGCAGCAGGATCTGAAAAGAGATCGCTGGAATTTCGCTTCGCACAATGTGCGTAATGGAGTGGTAGTTCAGTTGGTTAGAATACCGGCCTGTCACGCCGGGGGTCGCGGGTTCGAGTCCCGTCCACTCCGCCAACATTTCAAAGCCACCGCAGCGCGGTGGCTTTTTTCTTGCCGGACAGCTGAGCGAATGTCCTCCGGCGCTACGCGGTTGGGACCGCGTACATCACATTGATGCGCGCAACGTACTTCGGCACGGGGCCACGCACCGGGCAGCCGACATGCAGCACCGATTGCGGACCGAAGCCGTGCCGAAAGAACAGGGCCGAGCCCTTGGCGGGTTGCACGTCGAGGCTGCTGCCGTCGGGCCGGTACAGGCGCGTAGCGCCGCCTTGCACACCATCGTCTGGTCCGTTCAAGTACAGCAGCATCGTCAGGCACGAGCGCAGATGCGCAGGCCACTGCAGCATGCGGTGGCGTTCGGCGTCGAGCGAATAGCCCGGCCAGTCGCCGTCGGTGTGGCGGTTGAACACATCGCCGTCGTCGTAGCGGTACATGTTCAGCCGCTCCGACAGGCGCGGGTGCAGCGTCATGCTGTCGATGCTCTCCGGCAGCAGCGTGGCCATGCGCGCAAACACGGGGCCGAGAAACTGAGGGTCGGCAACCCAATGCACAGACTTGTTGATGCGCATGCCGGGAGGTGTGGCGATCCCGGGGGCAGCATCGCGGTAGCCGAATCCTTCACTGGCTGCGACGACCGCATCGGCTTCGGCGGCACTCAGCAGGTGCCGGATCTCGAACGCCAGCAGACCGCCAAGTTCGATGTCATGGCGCTGTGGGTTCCGTGCGGCTTCGACGCGCAGGGTGAGCTGGGGTGGCGGCATGACGAACGCGTGGATCGGCGTGTCGGGCACCACACCGCCTTGCGGCAGCGAGCCGGGCAGCAAGGCGACGGTGCGGTGCGCCGGCCAGGAAGACGCGGCGTCGATGTCGTTGAGGTGGGTCACACAAGCCTTGGTGTGCGGGTCGGACATGGGTCTGGAGCGATGCCCCGGTTCCAAATTGTGGGCGAAGCCAGCTTCCTTGTCGGACCAGGGCTTGTATGAAGCACCAGAACGGCTGCCTTCGCGACACGATTTGCAGTTGTTCTCCACAATCTGCTGGCCGCCAGGTTACGCCGGCGGGCCACCATCGATCAAGGAACGACAAATGACCTCGTCAACCGACTACACACCTCCCGCGGTCTGGGTTTGGCAAAAATCCAAGGGCGGAGAGTTCGCGAACATCAACCGGCCGATCGCGGGGCCGACTCACGAGAAGGCGCTGCCGGTAGGCCGCCATCCGCTGCAGCTCTATTCGATGGCCACGCCGAACGGCGTGAAGGTCACGATCATGCTGGAGGAGCTGCTCGCCGCGGGTCATTCAGGCGCGGAATACGACGCGTGGCTCATCAAGATCACTGAGGGCAACCAGTTCGGTTCGGGCTTTGTCGAGATCAATCCGAATTCGAAGATCCCGGCGCTGCTCGACCGCAGCACACCGAGCCCCCTGCGGCTCTTCGAGTCCGGCTCGATCCTCTTGTATCTGGCCGAGAAGTTTGGTGCGTTCCTGCCGAAGGACATTGCGGCGCGCACTGAAACCTTGAACTGGCTGTTCTGGCAGATGGGCAGTGCGCCCTACCTGGGCGGTGGCTTCGGCCACTTCTATGCCTATGCGCCCACCAAGATCGAGTATGCGATCGACCGCTTCACCATGGAAGTGAAGCGGGAGCTCGATGTGTTGGATCGCCGCCTGGCGGACAACGAATACCTCGCGGGCCCCGATTACACGATTGCCGACATGGCGGTGTTCCCCTGGTACGGTGCGCTCGTGAAGGGCTTGCTCTACGGCGCGGCAGAGTTCCTGAGCGTTCAGGAGTACCGCCATGTCCAGCGCTGGGTCCAAGCGATCGACGCACGCCCGGCCGTCAAGCGTGGCCGAATGGTCAATCGCACCTGGGGCGAGCCCTCGGAACAACTCCACGAGCGCCACGACGCCAGCGACTTCGACACGAAGACACAGGACCGCGTTTCTGCGACGGTCCCATAGCGGGTCCGGTAGCTAGAATCAACCACCGCGCATGGCCTCTCGGCCATTCGGCAGGCCCATGGTCGGGCGAACGGTCGTCACCGATCGTGCTGTTGCAGGCGGGCGCTTCTTTCGGGCTACTGGAGTTTTCATGATTCAGATTGTGTACATCAGTAGTGCCCTGGGGCCCTGGTCGACAGAGCAACTGCTCGAACTGCTCCAGCAATGCCTGAAAAACAATTCGGCTCGCGGGGTGACCGGCATGCTGCTTTACGGCGAGGACACCTTCTTGCAGGCACTGGAGGGCGACGATCTGGTGATCGACGAACTGGTCGAGAAGATCGGCCGCGATCCGCGCCATGCCAAGGTGCAGTTCCTGCATCGGCGGCCGATCGAGCGGCGCCAATACGCCGACTGGAGCATGGGATTCAAGCGGATCTCCGAAAGTGAGCTGACCGGCATCAAAGGCTTGAAGGACTTCGGCGCGAAGGATTTCAACTTCGATTACCTGGTGCGCAACGAAGGTATCGTCGATGCGTTGATGGACCACTACCGGGCTCCGCACTGGGACCCTCTGGTGCGTGAGCTCGACGCCAAGGACAAGGTCATCGAGCACCTGAAGCAGTCGCTGCTGCAATCGCGGGGTAGCGTTGAGATCGCCACTCTGGTGCTGGAAAGCATCGCCGATGCAGGCAAGGCCGGCACGCTGAGCGAGCGGCACATGCGCTTGTGCGAGTCCGCGCTGGTCGAGTTGCGCGGCGTCACCTGAGCCCCGTCAAAGCAGGGGCCGCAACGCCCGGACCAGTACGGGAATCAGAAACGCCGTCGCGATGCTGTTGAGCGCCAGTGCCAGTGCGGCAAAGGCGCCGTTGACGGTGCCGACCTGCAGGGCCCGGGCGGTTCCGGCCGCATGCGCTGCGATGCCGACCGAGAAGCCCCGCACTGCCGGGTCTTCGATGCGCAGCAGGTTAAGCAGTCCTCGCGCCATCATGGCGCCGCTGATGCCGGTGACCGCCACCGCCATCGCCGCGAGCGCCGGCACGCCGCCGATCTGTTCTGCCATGCTCATCGCGATCGGCAGGGTAGAGGACTTCGGCGCCAGCGACATCAGCGTGGTGTGCGACGCGCCGAGCACGCGCCCGATGGCCAGTGCAGACACGATCGCCACCGTCGAGCCGACGGCAACCGCCACGCCGATAGGCAGCCACATGGACTTCAATCGCTCCAGCTGTGCGTAGAGCGGGACAGCCAGCGCCACCGTGGCCGGGCCGATCAGGAAGTGCACGAATTTCGCGCCCTCGAAATACACGGGGTACGGCGTGGCAGTGAAGTGCAGCACGCCGACCAGCCCCGCCACCGACAGCAGGATTGGATTGACGAGTGAGTGCCCGCCGCTGCGCGTGTACAGCCACAGGGCCGCCAGGTACACGAGCACGGTCACCGTCAGCCACAGCAGCGGTGAACTCGACAGGAAGACCCAGACCCGGAACAGACCGACATCGGCCATGCACTACTCCCGGTCCCGGGCGGTGCCCGTTACGCGCAGCATCCAGCGCAGCGTGAGCGCGGTCGCGATCATGGTCACCGCCGTGCCCACAATGCAAGCGGCCATGAAAGGCAGCCACTCCCGGGCGATGCGGTCGAAGTACATCATCACGCCGGTGACGGCCGGTATGAACAACAACATCAGATGGCGCAGCATGGCGTTCGCCGCGTCACGCACTTCATCGGGCAGCCCGCCACGCACCAGCAGGCCGACGAACAGCAGCAGCATTCCGATCAGCGGCCCAGGCACGGGCAGCGAAAGCGCCTGAACCGCGACCTCGCCGATCAGCTGGCAGACGAGCAACAGGGCAAATCCGTGGACCATGGTGTGGCTCGATGCTGGGCGGAGGTTATTGAATGTTTCGCCGTCACTTGACCGGGATGGCCGAGGCACGGTCCACAGCCACCGCGGTGACCGCGTTCTGCGGCGACCCATCGATCAGTCGATCCGAATAGGTCAAGTAGACCAGCGCATGGCGCTTGCTGTCGACCATGCGAACGATCCGCAGCTTCTTGAACACGAGGCTGATGCGTTCGTTGAAGATCTCTTCTTGTTCGGGCAAGGCCTTCGGGATCGAAATCGGGCCGACCTGCCGGCAGGCAATCGACGCCTCGGACTTGTCCTCGGCCAGGCCGAACGCGCCCTTGACGCCGCCAGTCTTGGCGCGCGACACGTAGCAGGTCACACCGTTCACACCCGGGTCATCGTAGGCCTCGACCACGATCTTGTGGTCAGGCCCGATAAGCACGAAGGCCGTGTCCACCGAGCCGATGTGCTCGGCATGCACTGTGGTCGCGGCGGCCAGTAAAAGCGTGAGCAGCAAGCGTTGCATGTCGCGGTTCCTTGGGTGGTGTTTCCGGACCTGGGGAGTTCAAGGCCGATCGATTGCAAATCGTTCAGGCGGAGGAATTGTCGGCGTTTCGCCATGGCCGCTGATCTGCTGCACGGCGCCGCACTTGGAAACTGGCTCCAGAGTGCGCTGGGCGGCGCCACGTACGCTATCCGGTGCGGCATGGTGCAATCCGAAAACAGGTTGTTCAGCGTCTACTCAGGACTCACACTTGTTTCGGCGCACTAACGTGTGACGGGTCCATCTTGCGCAGTTTCATCGGCCTGTCCGCCTTGCCTTGGTTCCGCACGCAACAGCACGGCAAGACGCCTCAACGGGATGCTGCGGTTCGGCAATGACACGTTTCTCTGGTGCCGCGAGGGCGAGGAGGCGGAGCGCCTCGGTCGCCTGCTGCAAACCCCGACCTTCGCCGCACACGGATTGGATCGGCGCCTCAGTGGCACCATCACCGGTCACGCCGAGGTTGATCTGTGTGTGAAGATCGATTTAGCCGGGCCGACGAAAGAGTTCATCGACGCCTGTGTTGCGAAGAATGTCACGCCGCATGTAGCGCAGAACACCTCGGGCACGAAGTCGGCGGTGCCCCATGAAATCGCGCGGACCGAGGGTGATGCGATGTCGCAGCGTAAATGCAACCTGACCGAGAACCGCGCCGAAAACGCAGCAAACGCCCCAGATTTATGAAGTTCAGGATTGACTTTCCGCATCGTGAGAAACATGGCGACCGGCCCGCAAGGATGTGGCAGGACAGCCTAAGCCGGGACGGTTTTTCGGCAGCCTGCCAGGCTCACCCGGACCTGGCGCAGACCCTCACAACACCTTCAGCGGAGCCATACATGCACACACACAGAACCCCGAGGTCAGCCACTGGCTCTCGGCCGTTCGTGTGGACAGCGCTGGTGACGCTGCTGTCGATGTTTGTCGGTGTGGTGGTCCAGGCCCGTGAGGCCGCCCCGCCCAGCGTGCAAGACCTGCGTTGGCTCAACCGCGTGGCCTGGGGGGCCGACGCGCAGAGCATCGCCCAGCTGTCGCGCCTGGGCCGGCGCGCCTGGCTGGAGCAGCAACTGCGCCCGGGTGGCGACAGCAGCCTGCCGGCGGCCTTGCAGCAGGCCCTGGCCACAACGCCCGGCATAGCCAGGCCGCTGGGCGAGGTGCTGGCTGACGTACAGGCCGAAAACCAGCGCATCAACCAGTTGCCCAACGAAATCGACAAGCAGGCCGCCCGCCAGGCGCGCAACCAGGCCGCACAACAGGCGCGGTATGAAGCCGGCCGCGCGCAGCTGTTGCGCGCCGTCTACTCACCCTGGCAGTTGCAGGAACGTATGACCTGGTTCTGGCTGAACCATTTCAGCGTGCACGCCGACAAGGCCAACCTGCGCTGGATGATGGCCGACTGGCAAGACCACGCGCTGCGCCACCACGCACTCGGCAAGTTTGAAGACTTGGTGTGGGCCACCGTCACCCATCCAGCGATGCTCGAGTACCTGGACAACACCCGAAGTGCCGCCGGCAAGATCAACGAAAACTACGCTCGCGAACTGCTGGAGCTGCACACGCTAGGTGTGGACGCCGGCTATTCCCAGGCCGACGTGCAGGAGCTGGCGCGTGTGCTCACGGGAATGGGTGTGAACCTGTCCGGCAAAGCCGCACGGCTGAAGCCCGAACTGCAAAACGCCTACGTGCTGAATCAAGGCTTTGAGTTCAACCCGGCGCGCCACGACAGCGGCAGCAAGAAGTTGCTGGGCATGCACGTCCAGCCCGGCGGCCTCGAAGAAGTGCGCGGGGTGATCGAACGCCTGGCGCGTCACCCGGCCACGGCGCTCTCGATCAGCCGCAAACTGGCCACCTACTTCGTCGCCGACGAGCCGCCCGCCGCATTGGTGGAGCGCATGGCCAAGCGCTTCACGCAGGTCGATGGCGACATCGCCGCTGTGTTGCGCATGCTCTTTGACAGCCGCGAGTTCGCAGCCTCGCTGGCCGACGGTGCGCCGGTGCGGTTGAAAGATCCGACACAGTTTGTGATTTCGTCGCTACGCCTGGCCTACAACACTGGCGAGGGCAACGGCGCTGCGCTGTTCAACAACCTGCGTCCGGTGCAGGGCTGGCTGTCGCAACTCAACCAGCCGCAGTACGGCCGCATCACGCCCGACGGTTACCCGCTGGCCACCGCCACCTGGGCCAACCCTGGCCAGTTGGCGCGGCGCTTTGAGATCGCACGCGCGATTGGCGGCAGCAACTCTGGCCTGTTCAACAACGACGACAACACCAGCATGGCCCCGACCGGCTTCCCGCGACCCGGTGGACATCTGTACTACAGCGTCTGGCAGCAGCTGTTCAGCCCGGACACACGCAGCGCGCTGGAAAAAGCCAACTCGCAGGCCGAGTGGAATCTGCTGCTGCTGGCCTCGCCTGAATGGATGTCACAGTAAACCCCTGTACTGGAGTACGACCATGACACTCACCCGCCGAGAACTCATCAAGCACCTGTCCAGCTTGCCGATGCTGGGCCTGGCCGGGGGCGCAACACGGGTGCTGTCCGCCCCTGATGCCGGCGAGACCCGCTTCTTGCTGGTCTTCTTGCGAGGAGCGGTGGACGCCGCCAACGTACTGGTGCCCACACACAGCTCGCTGTACTACGAAATGCGGCCCACCATCGCCATCGCCAAACCCGGCAGCGACCCCGCTGCCTCGGTACCCAACGCGGCCATCGCGCTGGATGACCGATGGGGCCTGCACCCGGCGCTGGCCGATTCGATGCTGCCGCTGTGGCGCTCACGCCAGTTGGCCTTCGTGCCCTTCGCCGGTAGTCCCGACCTGAGCCGAAGCCACTTTGAAACGCAGGACACCATCGAAGCCGGCCGCTCGCTGGACGGCCCGCGCGACTACGGCTCGGGCTTCATGGCACGGCTGGCCGAGGAGCTGGGCGGCGGCGCCCTGAGCGTTAGCTTCACCGACGGCATGCCGGCTTGCTGGCAGGGCGCCACGGGCGTGCCCAACGTGTCGTTGAAGGCCTACGGAAAAGCACCCTTCGACGACCGCCAAGCCGAGCTGCTGCGTCAGCTGCATGCCAAGTCGGCCTGGGCCGAGCCGGTCAACGAAGGCTTGCAACTGCGCCGTGAAGTCGCGCAGCAATACGAAGCTGAGATGCAAGAGGTCAGCCGCAACGCCATCTCAGCCAAGGGCTTTGAGCTCGAAGCGAGGCGCATGGCGAGGCTGATGCGCGAGCGATTCAACCTGGGCTTCATCGACGTTGGCGGCTGGGACACCCATGTCAACGAAGGCGGTGCCACCGGCACGCTCGCCAGCCAGCTGGGCAAACTGGGCCGCGGGCTAGCCGCGTTCTCCCAAGAGATGGGCACGGCCTGGGGCAACACCACGGTGGTGGTGATCAGCGAATTCGGCCGCACGCTGCGCGAAAACGGCACCAAGGGCACC
>CANHOE010000112.1 GCA_947462175.1 Burkholderiales bacterium
CCACTGTCCAGGCTTTCCAGGTCTTTCGCCTCGTGTGTGGCGCCCAGCAGATTGGAATCGGTCGAGTAGGCCTTCTCGGCGCTCATCTTGTAGCCGAAACCGGCCTTCGTCATGAAGGCAGACATCTCGGAACGGCCGCCCAGTTCGTCGATGAAGGTCTGGTCCAGCCAGGGCTTGTAGATTTTCAGCGCGGGGTTGGTCAGCAGGCCGTAGCGGTAGAAGCGCTCGATGTCGTTGCCCTTGAAGGTGCTGCCGTCGCCCCAGATGTTGACGTCGTCTTCCTTCATTGCCGCGACCAGCATCGTGCCTGTGACCGCACGGCCGATCGGCGTGGTGTTGAAGTAGGTGACGCCGGCGGTGCTGATGTGGAAGGCGCCGGCCTGCAGCGCAGCGATGCCTTCGGCGACCAGCTGCGTCCGGCAGTCGATCAGCCGCGCGTTCTCGGCACCGTAGAGCATGGCCTTGCGCGGGATCTCGTCGTAATCGGGCTCGTCAGGCTGGCCCAGGTTGGCGGTGTAGGCGTAGGGTCGGGCGCCTTTGAGCTTCATCCAGTGCAGAGCGGCGCTGGTGTCCAGGCCGCCGGAAAACGCGATACCGACCTTTTGGCCGAGGGGAAGTTGCTGCAGGATGGTGGACATGGTCTGAAAAGCGGTGAGTGATGCGGCTGCGCGAAACAGGCGGTGGATTGGCGCCGCCCCGATTGCCAGCCGGTATTCTCGCCGCTGTCACCCCGGCTCGGCAGAGCGCAGCTGACGCAGCGTCATCTGCAGCAAGCGGGCATCCGAGCTGGCGCGGTGGCGCCGCAGTTTCAGTTCGTGCGCAATCTGGTCCTTGATCTGATGCCAGCGGGCTGCGTCGCTGTCGGTCAGCAGGGCGCGCAGGTTCTCGATGTGGAACGAGGGCGACAGGTCGGCTGCATCGAACAATGTGCCGATCCAGCTGTAGTCGTTGGCCCAGCCGTCGGTGTACACCGTTTGCCCGCGCAGGACCTGGTTCAGGTGCCGTGCGATCTCCAGCGCCGGCCGGCCATGCTGAAGCACGTTGTCGCGCGTGATGCCGTGCAGCCGCTGGGCCTCATCGTCCCAGTGCGTCCAGGCTGCTTCCGGGCGCACCAGCGTGCAGTAACAGCCGCCGTCGGGCAGCACGTAGCCGATCTCGATCGGGTAGCTGTCGCGGCCGAAGCCCGAGGCCTCGATGTCGAGCACCGTCGGCAGCCCGACGGGGGTGGAAGATGCAGCGAGGGCGGTGGACATGAGCCGGGGCTATGCACGGGTCGTGAGAGGTGCGTCAGTCTGCCCTACCCAGCTGGCGCCACAGGTAGGCAAATTCCAGGGCCTGCAGGTGCGCGCGCTGGGTGTTGTCGGCCGCACCGCCGTGGCCACCCTCGATGTTTTCGTAATAAAGCAGCGGATGACCCATCTCGCGCATGCGCGCAGCCATCTTGCGGGCGTGTGCCGGATGCACGCGGTCGTCGCGGGTCGAGGTGGTGAACAACACCTCGGGATAGGTCTTGTCGGCGCTGACGTTCTGGTATGGGCTGTAGCGCGCGATGTGCGCCCAGTCTTCCGGCACATCGGGGTTGCCGAACTCGGCCATCCACGAGGCGCCGGCCAGCAGTGTGTGGTAGCGCCGCATGTCGAGCAGCGGCACCTGGCAGACCACGGCATTGAACAGCTCGGGCCGCTGGGTGAAGACGGCGCCCACCAGCAAGCCGCCGTTGCTGCCGCCCATGATGCCGAGGTGCCGGGGGCTCGTGACGCCACTTTCGATCAGTGCTTCGGCCACGGCAATGAAGTCGTCGTAGCTTCGTTGCTTGTGTTCGCGGATGGCGGCCTGGTGCCAGGTCGGCCCGAACTCGCCGCCACCACGGATGTTGGCCACCACCAGCACGCCACCGCGCTCGAACCAGGCGCGGCCGTGGCCCGCCGGGTACCACGGGTTCAGTGCGATCTCGAAACCGCCGTAGCCATACAGCAGCGTCGGGTTGCGCCCGTCGGCCGTGGCACCTTGTGGCCAGACAAGAAAGTAGGGCACGCGGGTGCCATCTGCCGATGTGGCAAAACGCTGCTCCGTGCGCAGTCCGGTGGCGTCGAACAGGGCAGGGCGGGCCTTCAGCAGTTCGAGCGCGGGCGGGCCAGCGGTTGGCTCATTGCCGCCCTCCGTCTGGCCGATAAGCAGCGAGTCCGGCGTCAGGAAATCGGTGTAGCCCAGCAGATAGCTCTCGGCCAGAGGGTCGTCCAGGCGCATCGGATCGTGCAGGCTGCGCACGCTCAGTGTGCCGGGCCGTGGCGCATCGATCGCTCGCGGCTCAAACCCGGCTGGCGTGCGCTGCCAGAGTTCAAGGCGGCTGGCGACGTTGTCGAGCAGGTTGACGATCAGGTGCGTGCGCGTCGGTGAGTAGCCCGCCAGCGAACAGGTGGCCGTGGGTGTGAACAGTGGCGTGAAGTACCTCTCACCGGCCAGATAGGCTAGCGCATCGGTGGCCAGCAGCGAGCCGCTGGAATAGGTCGCGCCCGCCACCGTCCAGTCGCTGCGCAGCTCGATCAGCAATGTGTCGATCGCCTCGCTGGCGTGGTTCCAGAAGCTGAATGACGCATCGCTCGGCAGGTCGATGCGCACCAGCGCCTCGCCTTGCAGCAGGAAATGCTGCTGGTGATAGAAATCGAGCGAGCGGCTGAAGAACGTGCGCTCGTGGCCCGGCGTCAAGTCGACCGACACGCTGACGGACACGTCGGTGGATTCGCCCTCGAACACCGTCACGGCCGAGGCCAACGGTGTGCCGCGCGTCCAGCGCTGGACAAGGCGCGGGTAACCGGAATCCGTCAGGCTGCCGGCGCCGACATCGCTGCCGACGTACAGCGTGCTCTCATCGATCCAGGTCACTGAGGACTTGGCCTCGGGCAGCGTGAAGCCGCCTTCTACGAACCGCTTCTTGGTAGTGTCGAATTCGCGCACCACTGTCGCGTCGGCGCCGCCACGCGACAGCGACACCAGGCAACGGTGTGGCGCAGTGTCGAGTGCATCGGCACCGGCCCAGACCCAGTTCTCGCCTTCGTTCGCTGCCAGCGCGTCGATGTCGAGCACCGTCTCCCAGCTCGGACTGGGCCGTCGATACTCGGCCAGCGTGGTGCGGCGCCACAAGCCGCGCGGGTGGGTGTCATCGCGCCACAGGTTGTAGAAGTGATCGCCACGCCGCGTGATCTGCGGGATGCGCTCCTTCGAGTTCAGCACCGCCAGCAACTGCTCGCGGATCGGTGCGTACTCCGGTCGAGCGGTCAAGAGGCCCTCGCTCTCGGCATTGCGTTCGCGCACCCAGGCGAGCGCTTGTTCGCCTTGCACGTCCTCCAGCCAGCGGAACGGATCGTCGTCGATCGGGTTCATGCGCGCAGGTCCTGGGTGTCCGCATGCCGCTGCATGTAGACCCGCATGTACGAGCACAGCGGATTGACCTTGAGGCCATGCTCGCGCGCATGGGCCAGGGCAAACCGCACCAGCGCTGCCGCGATTCCGCGGCCTTCGAGCGCAGGCGGCACCTCGGTGTGGTCGATGTGCATCACGCTGCCGATCAATCGGTAGTCGATGACGCAGCGCAGGCCTTCCACCTGGCACTCGAAGCAGGAGCCCACCGGGTCGTGCTGGATGTCGAGGTCGGTGGCGCGGAGATGGGGGCGGGGTGCTGTCATCCGGCCGATTCTGGACCCGAGCGGTCGATCAGGGATTCAATCGAATCGGCCTCACCTCGACGGAGCGTTCGCCTTCACCGACCCACACCACGCCGTCCTGTACCGTCACCTGCAACTGCATGGTGCGCTGCGCCAGCGCGGCAAGCGCCTGGCTTTGCTCGGCCTCGACCTGCCAGACCGCAACGTTGCGCGCACGGGTGATGCGCGTCTGCAGTCCTTTCCACCACACCGGCGTACTGTGGCTGAAGCTGATCACCGTGACACGTTCGGCGCGTGGGGAAGACTTCATGATGCGCCGCTCGTCGGGTTGGCCGACGTCGATCCAGTGCACGATCTGGCCGGTCAGGTCCTTGTGCCAGAGGTCGGGCTCGTCGGTGTCCCACAGACTCTTGGCCAGTTCCAGCGTGCCATGCCGCTGATCCGCCGGCACGTTCAGCGCGTAGGCCAGCACCCGGATCATCATGCGCTCGTCCGTCTCTGACGGATGTCTCGCGATGGTGAGCGCATGCTCGCCGTAGACGTTGCGATCCATGTCACTCAACTGCAGGCTGGCTTTGTGGATGGTGGCCTTCAGTGCCATGGATGTGTGTCCTGTGGGGCGCAAAGAAATTCAGCGCAGCCGATGATTGTCGGCCACGCATGACAATCGCGGGCTGACGAACCCTCGCAGCGCACAGAGCACGACACCATGAGCATGAAGAAGACCGACCTGGTCAAGCACCTGGCCAAGAAGATCGACGGGCAGATGAAGGTGGCCGCGGTACCCGGCCGCTTCGGACAGGCCGCGGGTGCGGTCGTTGACAAGCGCGAGCAACGCAAACTGGATGCGCAGGCGGGTCTGCTGCCGTTCGCCTGCAAGCTGCCGGCTGAGCTGGTGAGGCAACTGCACGATCGCGCTGTCAGCCATGAGGGGGGCCTCAACGCCCTGATCGCGCAACTGCTGGGCCAGTCGCTGCAGGGCGACGCGAAGAAGTAATTCGGCGCGGGCATAAAAAAACGCGGCCGAAGCCGCGTTTCGAAAGCTGTTGTCGCAGCGCTTTTACAGCACGCGAATGTTGGCAGCTTGCAGGCCCTTCTGGCCTTGCTTGACTTCGAATTCGACCTTCTGGTTTTCAACCAGGGTCTTGAAGCCGCTGCCGGTGATGTCACGGAAGTGGGCGAAGAGGTCAGCACCACCCGCGTCTTGAGCGATGAAGCCGTAGCCCTTGCTCTCGTTGAACCACTTCACGGTACCTGTTTGCGTCGTCATGGACGGTTTCCTATCAAATAACAAAAATGATGCGACTGCACATGCAATCGCATGCAGAGACACTCAAGATCAACTGGGGATTTCTTGCGATCCCGCTTCAGAACAGAAGTGGGTAGATGATCACTAGCAACCACGGTCTTGCGTATACCTGTCAACCTAATGTACCCCATTGCGCAGGCAGGTGCATGCGTGTTTTTGGCGGGTGGGCGCCGATGACACAGAATCTCGCTCCCTTGATCACCATCATCCGAGCTGCCGGGGGTGGCTCGAAACTACCGAACGATGCACCTGATTGATTTCGAATTGCGCGGTGAGCACATCACGCTCGACGCCCTGCTCAAGGCCACTGGTTTGTCGCCGAGTGGTGGTGCGGCAAAGGCTCTGGTGGCTGCGGGTGGCGTTCAGGTGGACGGGCGGGATGAGCTTCGCAAGAGCTGCAAGATCAGGGCAGGTCAGGTGGTCGCCGTGGCGGGCAGTCGCATCAAGGTGATCGCAGCCCCCACTGCACCGGCTTCTCCGTTGACGCCGTCGTGATGACGCCTGCGCCCCCTTCGATCGCCGCGGCGGCCTTGCCGCAGGCCTTGATTGACCATGGCCATGCGGTGCTGGCACCGGAGGCCTTGCGCACGCTGATCGGCACCGACGCCGCCCCGCTGATGGCGCTGGTATCGAGCTGGTCAGACCTGCCACCCGACGCCTTCCTGCGGGACGGTGGCCGATATCGGCGGCGCCGGCACTCGTGCTTCATCGTCGGCGGCAGCCAGCTGCAGCAGGTGCCACACCGGCCGCATTGGCAGCCGCTCGAATACAACGCGCTGCACGGCGGGCTCGAACGCATGTTCGACCCGATGAAGACGGACATCACCGCCCAGCCGGCGTGGGCGGCACTGCTGCGCGGCTTGTCCACGGTGTGCTCGCAGATCAAGGGCCCGCAGCCCTGGTTCGTCGAAGCGCACCAGTTCCGCATCGACACCACCGACGGCATCGGCCGGCCGACACCGGAGGGCGCGCACCGCGATGGGGTTGATTTCGTCGTCGTCGTGTTGGTCGATCGCCGCGGCGTGAAAGGCGGCGAGACGCGCGTCTTCGACGCCGACGGGCCGACCGGCATCCGCTTCACGATGAGCGAGCCGTGGACGCTGCTCATGCTCGACGACGCGCGGGTGATCCACGAGACCACGCCGATCCAGCCCCTGGAACCTGGCCGGCTGGACGGCCATCGCGACACGCTGGTGCTGACGTTCCGACAGGGCGGATTCCAAGGGCCGGGCAGCGCTTGACGCAGCTGGCGGGGGATCAGACCAGCCGGATGTCAGCCACCGGGTTGCTGCCGAAATCGTCACGCGCCAGGTAGGCGAGGACGCGGCGGGCCGTCTCTTCGGCACTCACCAGCTGGCCTTGTGCATGCAGTTGCTCGAAGTGCGCCTTGCTGGGGAAGCCCGCGCTGGCAGAGGTGCGCAACTGGACCTGCATGTCGGTGTCGATGACGCCCGGCGCCAGCGACACGATGCGCGTCGCGCGGCTTCTGTCGCCGGCGGTGTCGGCGCGGTGCGCTTCGTCGAGCGCCACCACCCGCGAGTAGTGATCCATGCCGGCCTTCGCCGCACCGTAGATCGCGCTGCCCGCCATCGCCCGGCGCCCCAGGCCCGACGAGATGTTCAGCACACGGCGGTCGGCACGCCAGCCACCGGTGGCGCGCAGGAAGGCCGAGGTCAGCAGGATGGTGGCCTCCAGACCGACGCGCAGCGCACCAGACAGTTCAGTGGAGGTGCATCCGTCTGAGGGGCCGACGGTCGAGATGATGCCGGCGTTGTTGATCAGCAATGCCTGGTCGAAGCGATGCGCATCGAAGGTGTTCAGCCACGACTCGACTTCGTCGGCAACGTTGATGCTGTCGGCCAGGTCACGCTGCCATTCCTCGAGTTGCGCGTTCACCGCGGCTGCTCGTGCGGACAGCGTCGGATGATGCCTGCGCGACAGGCAGAGCATCACGGTATCTGCGTTCAGCAACTGCTCAGCCATCGCGGCGCCCAGGCCGCGCGAGGTGCCAGTGAGGATGACGAGGCGTTGGGACATGGGCTGGCTCAGGTAAGGCTGGGGGTGCGCATTCTGGCGCGGCTGACAACTTCAGAACGGAGCCTTGCTCGTCAGAACCAAGGTCTGCGATGTCAATGGGTGTCGCAGCTCCAGCCGCATGGCGTGCAGCATCAGCCTCGAGGCGGTGGGCATCTCGGCCGGTGCATACAAAGCATCGCCCACGATCGGATGCCCGATCGCCAACATGTGCACCCGCAACTGGTGCGTGCGCCCGGTCAGCGGCTGCAGGGCCAGCCGGGTGGTGCGCGTGGCCGGGTCACGGTGCAGCACGCGGTAGCGCGTGAGCGATGGCTTGCCCTGCAGCTGATCGACCTTCTGCCGTGGGCGCTGTGGCCAGTCGGCGAGCAGCGGCAGGTCGATCTCGCCCTCGTCTTGCTCGACGATCCCGTCCACCACCGCCTCGTAGTGCTTCACCACATCGCGGTTCTCGAACAGCACACTGAGCGCACGCTGCATCGCTGCGCCGCGGGCGAACAGCAGCAGGCCCGAAGTCGCCATGTCGAGCCGGTGCACGGTCTGCGCGTCGGGGAACTGCGCCTGTACCCGGGACACGGCGCAATCGGCCTTGTCGGCTCCACGCCCCGGCACCGACAGCAGGCCGGCTGGCTTGTCGACGGCGACCAGCGCATCGTCGGCATGGACGATCACCAGTGGCGGCAATGGAGGGAGACTCGGAAGGGCGGACACCCGGTCATCATGCATCGGCTACGCTTGTCGAGATGTTTTCAGCCTTCGAGAAACTGCTCGACCCGTATCCCGACGGGCAAC
>CANHOE010000113.1 GCA_947462175.1 Burkholderiales bacterium
GTACGCAGGTAATCGAGCAACCGCTCCTTGTCGGAGTCGGTCAGGGCATCGTCCGTCGACGCCTTGCTGACCCCCGCAGACTGCAATTGATCGAGCAGTGCAGCAGCGGGGCGGTTCAGCTCGGCGGCGAGTTGGGCGACGGTGGTCACGGCCATTGTGGAATCCTTGCTTCGGGTCTAGCGGCGCAGCGTGCGTGTGTCAGGGGGGCGAATGCTTGAAGCGTGATCAGGTGGTGAACCAGTGCTCACGCGCCTTCATGATCAGCGACTTGGCCTGTTCATCTTCCATGCCAGAGATTTCGACCAGTTCGTCGACCGCCAGATCGGCGAGGTCGTCGCGGGTATGCACACCCCCGTCGGCCAACTTCGGGATCAGTGCGGGGTCCAGGCCGTCGAGGTCGCGCAGGTCCTGCGACACATCGCTGACGCTTTCCTCGCGAGCGATTTCCATCGTCAGCAACGCATCCTTGGCACGGGTGCGTAACTCATTGACGGTGTCCTCGTCGAAACCTTCGATCTCGAGCATTTCCTGCATCGGCACGTAGGCGACTTCCTCCAGGCTGGAGAAGCCTTCAGCGATCAGGATGTCGGCGACTTCAGCATCGACGTCGAGCTTGTCGACGAACAGCTTGCGCACCACATCGCTCTCGCCGGCCTGCTTCACCGACGACTCTTCGGCCGTCATGATGTTGATGCGCCAACCGGTCATTTCCGAGGCAAGGCGCACATTTTGTCCACCGCGACCGATCGCGATCGCCAGGTTTTCCTCATCGACGACCACGTCCATCGCGTGCCGGTCTTCGTCAACGACGATCGAATGCACATTCGCCGGTGCCAGCGCACCGATGACGAACTGCGCCGGATCTTCCGACCACAGCACGATGTCGACCCGCTCGCCGGCAAGCTCGTTGGTCACGCCATTGACACGCGAACCGCGCACGCCGACGCAGGTGCCGATCGGGTCGACGCGCTTGTCATGCGACTGAACAGCGATCTTGGCGCGTGAACCTGGGTCGCGCGCGCAGGACTTGATCTCCAGCAGGCGCTGCTCAATCTCGGGCACTTCCTGGGCGAACAACTCGATCATGAAGCCCGGCGCGCTGCGCGACAGGATGATCTGCGGGCCGCGGAGTGTCGCGTCGACCTCGAGGATGTAGGCACGGACACGGTCACCGATGCGCAGGTTTTCCTTCGGGATCATCTCGCTGCGGCGCAACCGGCCTTCGACCCGACCGGACTCGACAATCACGTCGCCCTTGTCCAGGCGCTTGACGGTACCGACGAAGATCTTCTCGCCGCGCGAAAGGAAATCATTGAGCAACTGCTCGCGCTCGGCGTCACGGATCTTTTGCAGGATCACCTGCTTGGCGGCTTGCGCACCGATGCGGCCGATCGACACCGATTCGACAGGCTCTTCGATGTAGTCGTCGACCTCGATGTCCGCGATCTGTTCCAGCGCTTCGAAGTGCAATATCTCGGAGTCAGGCAGCTGGAGACCGGCCTCGTCGGCTACCACATGCCAGCGGCGGAAGGTTTCGTAAGCGCCCGTGTCGCGATCGACGGTCACCCGCATGTCGACCTCGCCACCGTGCAACTTCTTGGAGGCCGACGCCAGCGCCGCCTCGACAGCACTGAACACGACCTCGCGGTCCACGCTCTTCTCGCGAGAAATCGCATCCACCAGCATCAACAATTCGCGGTTCATCGTTTGCTGTCTCCATCCATTTCAGTTGCGGCCGACTCGACCTGCTCGGTCGGCTCTTGCGCGGGCGCCGCAAACCGACGCCCCTTGAAATCCACCACCGGCACCAACCGGGCTTCTCGCACTTCGTCGAAAGCGAATTCGAGTGCCTGGTCGACGCCATCGGCGTTAAAAACCAGCCGCCAGTTTTCCCCGAACGATTCCAGGACACCCTGGAAATGCTTGCGTCCCTTGAATGCCAACTTCAATGTCAGGTCGACCCGCTCGCCGCTGAATCGCAGGTAATCCGCCTGCTTCTTCAGCGGCCGGTCGAGGCCCGGCGACGAAACCTCCAGGCGCTCGTATGCGCAGTTCTCGACTTCGAGCACGTGCTGCAATTGCCGAGTTACACGTTCGCAGTCTTCTACGGTGATGAACTCGCTCGCACCCGCCACGGGAACCGCCGACGGGAGCTTGTCGATGTACACGCGCAACAGCCCCTTGGGACTGCGCTCGGTGTCCACCAAGTCGTAACCCAGCCCGGTCACGGTTTTCTCAACGGCGCTCTGCCAGCTCATTCCCGATCGATTCCCCGCTCATTGAATTCCATACGACGCGTTCCGATCAGCCAAAAAAAAAGGGCTGGAAGAGTCCGCCCATGTTCTTGGTCTAACGTTCCGGAAAACCAGCATTGTAGCTGGTGGGGTTTGTACCGGCAACACCTCATGCTGTTCTGTGTACGCGAATGGCCCCTAAACAGCGTAGACCAGTCCCAAGCCGACTGCGTGCAAAAATCCGCCGCCTTTGACCGCCTGGAACACACCATGGGATTTCTGACCGGTAAACGTCTGTTGATCACCGGCGTACTGTCGAACCGTTCGATCGCCTACGGCATCGCGCGAGCCTGCCACCGCGAAGGCGCCGAACTGGCGTTCAGCTACGTGGGCGACCGATTCAAGGAACGCACCGGCACACTGGCTGCCGATTTCGGCTCGACGCTGCTGTACGACTGCGACGTCGCCGACGACGCACAGATCGAGCGCCTGTTCAGCCAGCTCGGGGAAGTCTGGCCGGAATTCGATGGTTTCGTCCATTCGATCGGCTTCGCCACACGTGAATCGATCGCCGGCGACTTCCTGGACGGCCTGTCCCGCGAATCGTTCAGGATCGCGCACGATATTTCCGCCTACAGCTTCCCGGCGATGGCCAAGGCGGCGCTGCCGCGGTTGCGCGCAGGCTCGGCGCTGTTGACATTGAGCTACCTGGGCGCCCTGCGGGCCGTGCCCAACTACAACACGATGGGGCTGGCCAAGGCCTCGCTCGAAGCCAGCGTGCGCTACCTGGCCGAAAGCGTCGGCCCGCGCGGTATCCGCGTCAACGGCATCTCGGCCGGTCCGATCAAGACGCTCGCCGCTTCGGGCATCAAGGGTTTCGGCAAGATCCTCGAGGTGGTCGAGTCCACCGCCCCGCTGCGCCGCAATGTGACGATCGACGACGTCGGCAATGTCGCCGCCTTCTTGCTGTCGGACCTCGCTGCTGGCGTGACTTCGGAAATCACCTATGTCGACGGCGGCTTCAGCCACGCGATGGGTGGCGGCAATCTGAGCTGAATCGCGCTGAGCTGACAGGCGCCAGCTCAGCGGAGCCGGCGCATCAGAGCTTGGACTTCACCAGTTCGTAGGTCTGCTCGGCCAGCGGCACTGCGCTGGCCAGCAGTGCATCAATCTCCTGACGACACGCGGCGGCATAGGCCGCGTCCTTCAGGCTCGGCACGTTGATGTACACATTCAGTGCGGCACTGCGCAGCGCCGCCTGGGCGGCCAGCGCGCCGACCCCCGCGTCGCTGATGACGTTGGTGTTGCCCACCTTCGCGGCACGCAGCGCCAGTGAGATCACTTCCGCACTGGCGCGCGCACAGGCCAGCGGGGCCTCGGTAGCCGCCTTCAGGCCGACCTGGATCGCCGCGCCGCGCCGCTCCTTCAGCTCGTCGCCCTCCTTCGGCAAGCCGTAGGCGGCCATCAGCCCGTCGAAGGCGGCGATGTCTTCGGCGACCATGTCAGCCAGCCGGCGGCGCAGCGACTCGGCATCAGCCAGCACGGCGCGCATCTCGCCTTCGACTTCGGCGTAGTTCTTCTTGCCGATGGTCAGGTTGCACATCATGCTGACCAGTGCCGCGCCCATGGCACCCAATATGGCGGCAGCGCTCCCGCCGCCGGGCGTGGCCGCGCCGCTGGCGAGTTGGTCGAGGAAGGTGGTGACGGGTTGTTCAACGATCATGGGTGTTCTCCAGCTCAGACCATCGATTTCGCCTTGGCGTAAACCGCCTCGGCATCCAGCACCTGATCCGGTGCCTCGAACAACTGGGCAATGCAGGCGCGATGCACGGCGAGCTTCACCGCGCCAAAGCCGATCGCGCCCCAGCAGATCTTGCCGTCGCGCGTCACACCCCGGTCCATCATGTCGATGCCCTCCAGACCCAGCGGCGGCGTCGCGTTCGCATCGGCCATCAGCTCGATCGTCGGATTGGCCTTCCAGTCGGCCTCGCGCAACAGCACCGAGCTGGCCGCACCGGTGGCGAACACGATCTGCGCGCCATCGCACGCTTTCGCGCGCGCATCGAGGTCGGGCGCGGCGATGGCGCTCACATCGATGCCGAAGGCTGTCTTCAGGTGATCAGCGACTTTTTGTGCGTTTTCCAGAGTTCGCGAGGTGATCGTGACCACTGCGCCTTCCTTGGCCAGCATCACGGCCGCGCGCTGACCGACCGGACCGGTGCCCGCCAGGATCACCGCACGCTTGCCCGCTACGCTGCCGCCGGCGCTCTTGATGACGCAGGCCACCGCGGCTGCAGCGGTGGTGTTCGAGCCATTGCTGTCGAGCATCACCGACACACGGAAGTTCGAGAAGAACTTCTTGCGCACAGCCTTCAGCAAGGCCTCTCCAGCCGAAAGGTTGCTGCCGCCCACGAACAACGCAGTGTGCTTCTTGTCCTTCGGCGCACGGGTGAAGATGGCGCCATCGACCAACGCGCCGACGTTGTCTGGCGTGATGCTTCCGTAGGCCGTCACATGATCGGCGCCGCCGTCATAGGCGACCACGGTATCGAACACCGAGGGAATCGCATCGGTGTCCAACTGGAACAGAAGTTTCTTCATGAGATCTCTTTCGATGACGGCTCAGGTCACGAGGTTCTGGGGTGTACCTTGGACGAACAACTCCACATTGTCGATGAGCTGATCGGCCAGCGCCTGCATCGCATTCCTGGACGCCCAGGCCACGTGCGGCGTCAGGATGAAGTTCGGCAGCCTCAACTCCAGCAGCGGATTGCCTTGCGTGGGCGGCTCGCTGGTCAGCACGTCGAAGCCGGCACCGGCGATCCAGCCTTCGGTGAGCGCCGTGGCCAGTGCCGACTCATCGACCAGCCCGCCACGCGAGGTGTTGATCAGGATGGCATTGCGCTTCATCTGGCGCAGCTGCGCGGGCCCGATCAGGTGCCGGGTCAAGGGAGTCAGCGGGCAATGCAGCGAGATCACGTCGGACTCGGCCAGCACCTGATCCAGCGGCATGCGGTCGGCGCGTGCCGCTGCGCCGGGCGTGATCTCGGCAAACAGCACCCGCATGCCGAAGGCGCGCGCCAGCACGGCGGCGCCCTGCCCCAATACCCCACCACCGACGATGCCCATCGTGCTGCCGTGAAGGTCACCGATCGGGTGGTCGAAGAAGCAGAACTGCTCGGACTGCTGCCAACGGCCTCGCTCGACGTCAGCGCGGTAGGCGAAAAGGTTGCGACGCAACGACAGGATCAGGGCGAACACGTGCTCGGGCACCGTGTGTACGGCGTAGTTGCGGATGTTGCACACCGCGATGCCGCGTTCGCGGCAGGTGGCCACGTCAACGATGTCATACCCCGTGGCGGCCACCGCGATCAACTTGAGGGCCGGCAGCTGCGCCAGCGCCTCGGCTCGCAAAGGCGCCTTGTTGGTCAGCACGATGGTGGCCTCGTGCAGGCGTTCCACCGTCTGGTCGATGGGCGTCGTCGCGTGTTCCGTCCACGTGTGGTCGAAGGACGGGTGACGCAGCGTCGCCTGCAGTGTGGAGCGGTCGAGGAAGACCAGGTGTTCAGCCATGATGAACGGGACCCTGCGCGTGAATTCACCGGATGATCGCGCGAATCAGGCGACCGGCTCGATCAAAATCCCGCGCAGGCGTCTCGTCGCCACACCTTTGCCTCCAGGACTGCCATGAGCTTCACCCGCATCCAGCCCGCCCCGCCCCGCCTGAGCCGCACTGAGCTGGCCGTGCCCGGGTCGAAGCCGCATCTGTTCGAAAAGGCAGCGCGGTCGGCGGCAGACGGCGTGTTCCTCGACTGCGAGGACGCCGTGTCTCCGGAGGACAAGGACCAGGCGCGGCTGAACATCGTGGCCGCGCTCAACGACATCGACTGGGGCGACAAGACCGTGATGGTGCGCATCAACGGCCTGGACACGCACCACATGTACCGCGACGTGATCGACATCGTCGAGGCCTGTCCGCGGCTCGACATGATCCTGATCCCGAAGGTGGGCGTGGCGGCCGACATTTATGCAGTGGACGTGCTGGTGTCGCAGATCGAGGCGGCGAAGCAGCGCACCAAGCGCATCGGCTTCGAAGCGCTGATCGAGACCGCACTCGGCATGGCAAATGTGGAAGCCATTGCGCAATCGTCGAAACGGCTGGAGGCAATGAGCTTCGGCGTGGCCGACTACGCCGCCTCGACGCGCGCGCGCACCACCGGCATCGGTGGCGTGCACCCCGACAGCGCCGTCCTCAGCCATCCAGACGCCAGTGGTCAACGACACACCTACTGGACCGATCCCTGGCACGCCGCGCAAACGCGCATGCTGATCGCCTGCCGCGCCTACGGCCTGCGCCCGATCGACGGGCCGTACGGCGACTTCAGCGATCCCGAGGGTTTCCTGTCGGCCGCCAGACGCGCGGCGGTGCTGGGCTTCGAGGGCAAGTGGGTGATCCATCCGTCGCAGATCGAACCGGGGAACGCGGTCTACACGCCGACAGAAGCGGAAGTGCTGCAGGCACGTCGCATCATCGACGCCATGCATCAGGCCCGGCAGCAAGGCCTGGGCGCGGTGTCGCTCGATGGCCGGCTGATCGACACGGTCAACATCCTGATGGCCGAAAACCTGCTTGCCAAGGCCGAGGCGATTGCCGCGCGCTGAAATCATCACCGCGCGACACCGACTCCACATCACGGACACGACATGCCTTCCGACCTCGACATCGCGCAGCGCGCCACGATGCAGCGCATCACCCGGGTGGCCGAGCGCATCGGCATCCCCGAAGACGCGCTCGAACCCTACGGCCACTACAAGGCGAAGATCTCGCTGGAATACCTCGACAGCCTGAAAGGCCGCCACGACGGCAAGCTGATCCTGGTCACCGCCATCAGCCCGACGCCCGCCGGTGAAGGCAAGACCACCACCACCGTCGGCCTGGGTGATGCGTTGAACCGCATCGGCAAGAAAACCATGATCTGCCTGCGCGAGCCGTCGCTGGGCCCGGTGTTCGGCGTCAAGGGCGGCGCGGCCGGTGGCGGGCACGCGCAGATCGTGCCGATGGAAGACATCAACCTGCATTTCACCGGCGACTTCCACGCGATTGCGGCCGCGCACAACCTGCTGTCGGCGCTGATCGACAACCACATCCATCACGGCAATGCGCTGCGCATCGACCCACGGCTGATCGCCTGGAAGCGTGTCGTCGACATGAACGACCGGGCGCTGCGCAAGATCGTCGTCGGCATGGGCGGCACGGCCAACGGCTTTCTGCGCGAAGACGGCTACGACATCGTGGTGGCCTCGGAGGTGATGGCGATCCTGTGCCTGGCGCTGTCGCGTCACGACCTGAAGGAGCGCCTGGGGCGCATCATCATCGGCTACACCTTGGGAGAGCGCCAGCCGGTTTACGCGCGCGACCTGAAGGCGCACGGCGCGATGGCCGCGCTGCTGAAGGACGCGATCAAGCCGAACCTGGTGCAGACGCTGGAAAACAACCCAGCCATCATCCACGGCGGGCCGTTCGCCAACATCGCGCACGGCTGCAATTCCGTCAC
>CANHOE010000114.1 GCA_947462175.1 Burkholderiales bacterium
ACGCATCCAATCGATCCAACATACGCTCTATACGTCCTGCGTATTGAGCAGGAATACTTTTAAGGCTGCCTTTTGTAAAGAAGAGTTCTCATGAGCTTCATCGGACTTGTGTTCATGCTTGGCATGGGCGTATTTTTTACGCCCTAAGCTGGCTTAACCGCCATTCAACTGTGTAATTAACTCAAAATTCGGTTGACGCTTATTTCAAACTGGCGCATTTTTCCGACAGTTAGCGAAGTCATTGACACGTTCCTTACGAGGCTCTATATTGAATCATCAATCAACTTTTAGTAAAACGCCATGAACAAGTCGATCGTCACGCGCCGTACAGCTTTGGCCTTGGGGGGAGCGGGCGTTCTGACCTGCACCATCGGCGATCTCCATGCACAGACGTCGCGCCGCATGACTTATGTGACGCCCTTCTCACACATACTTGCCTTTGCCGATGTGCTGAACGCCAAGGGCGGCGGCTTTTTTGAGCGTGAGGGCCTCGATGTCATGATCGAGCAGGGGCGTGGTTCTGCGATGGCAGTGCAGCAGGTACTCGGAGGCGGCGCGCTGCTGTCGCGCACTGGTGTGGGTGACCATATCCGCGCCTCCTCACGCCCCGGTGGCAGTGATCTGGTGGCCGTTGGCACGATCAGCCAGGGCTCGCCCTTCTATGTCATTAGCACCGTCGCAAAACCAATTCGCACGCCTGAAGAGATGGCCGGCAAAACCATCGGTGTTCTCTCTGTCGGTGGCGCTACCGAGATTGTGCTCGATGTGATGCTGCAGGCGCGCGGTGTTGATCGTACGCGCGTGTCACGGCAGACTGCACCAAACTCCCCAGCCGGGCTGCAACTGATCGAACAAGGGCGAATCGACGCATATGTTGTCTCAGCCGGTGTCCCCGTGGCGTTGCAGGCCACGAACACGCCGCATGTTTCCTGGAATACCGACACGGTCGCGCCGATTCCGGGTCAGTGCTACATCGCGAGACGTACCACCCTGGCACAAAATGGTGACGTAGTGGTGCGCTTTCTTCGCGCAGTCAAGCGTTCTCTGGAAGACATGCTTGCCGATACGAGCTTGACGAAAACGCTCGCCAATTTGAAAAGTTTTGAGATTGCGGAAATGGGCAATGCGACGCTAGCGCCACTGATCCTGCGCAATGAGATGCAGTTCTGGTTGACGTCAGGCCGGAATAACCTGCTGCGCAACGTGCCCGAGCATTGGCAGCGTGGCTACGACCTGATGGCCGCTGCGGGCTTCGCGCCCACCGGCGTCCGCGCCGAGACCTTGTTCACGAACGAATTCGTGGACCGCGCGCGCGCGTGATGCACTTTCACCGAGCTGAAGCAGCGCTGTTGCTGGTCGATTACCAGCGAGGCTTTCTGCATTCCGAGGGGTTCGTGGCGGCGCAGGGGCGTGATGTTTCGCCGTGCGCCGAGGCTGCGCGCCACGGCTTCGCGTTGGCCCGCATGGCGCGCTCCGCTGGCATGCTTGTGATCTGGACGCGCCATGTGCTGCGTGCGGATCACGCCGACGGCGGCTTGCTAACCACCGAACTGCGTCCACGCCTAGGCGAGATTGGTGCGCTGGCCTGCGGTAGCGCTGACATTGAGATCCCGCCGGAAGCCGGTGTCGCGCCTCAGGACGCGGTGATCGACAAGCCGCGCTATTCGGCCTTCTTTGGCACCTCTCTCGATATGCTGTTGGGTGCACGTGGCATCCGCGCCCTGATGGTGGGGGGCGTGACGACTTCGATGTGTGTCGAGTCCACCGTGCGCGATGCGGCGCAGCGCGATATCCGCACTTTCGTTGTGCGCGATGCGGTGGCAGACTTTGATCTCGCTAGGCATGAGGCTTCACTCTCTGCTATGAAGTTCGGCTTTGCGCGGATCATTGACGCGAACCAGGCCGCGCAGGCCATCAACGTTGGCGAGGCGGTGTTTCCGAATGGCTGAGGCAGCCCATCCCGCCATCCGCTTTCGCGACGTTGAGAAATGGTACGGTACGCGTGACGAGCCGGTCTACGCGCTGGCTCCGACTGACCTCTCGGTAGCGCAGGCCGAGCTCGTCGTATTGCTTGGACCCTCTGGCTGCGGCAAGACAACGATGCTGCGAATGATCGGCGGACTTATCTCGCCCACTTCTGGCGAGATCGAGATCGAGGGGCTGAACCTCTGGCATAGCGGTGAGCGGCAGGCTCCGGCGCTGGCCGATCTTGGCATGGTGTTTCAGGAAGCCCATTTGTTTCCCTGGCTCAGCATCGAAGAAAACATCGCCCTGCCGCTAGAGCTTAAGGGCGTGCCGAAGAGCACGAGAATGGAGCGCGCGCGCGCATTGGCCAAGCTCGTGGGCATCGAGGGGTTTGAGAAACGATGGCCGCGAGAACTCTCTGGTGGCATGCGTCAGCGCGCTGCCATCGCTCGGGCGCTTTCCTACGATCCGCGCATCCTGTTGATGGATGAACCGTTTGGCGCGCTTGACGCCATGACGCGCGAGGCGATGAACCTCGAGTTGCAGCGCATCTGGCTCGCGACGCGCAAGACCATCGTGCTGGTCACGCATTCCATCTCCGAGGCGGTGTTCCTGGGCGATCGCATTCTGCTGCTTTCACCTCGACCCGGGCGGGTGGACATGGAGGTGCATGTGCCTTTTGCACGGCCGCGCGAGCCCGACCTGCAGTCTATGCCGGAGTTCCAGGAGATCGTGCGCCAGCTTCGCCATCGACTGAACCAGATCAGCTAACAATGGACAACGCACCCCGCCCCGCCGTGCCGAAAGCCCCCCCGGCCCCAGCCCAATTCACTCAGCGCTTCTTCACGCGTGAGGGCGCGCTGCCCTGGATCACAACGCCCATCCTGCTCGTCCTTCTGTTACTGATCTGGGAGACTTATGTGCGCGCAACAGGCGTCTCGCCAATGATCCTGCCGCGTCCGGGTGCAGTAGCGAGTGCCTGGATCAGATTGCTGCAGGACCCGCGCGCCTGGCACCATACCTGGATGACGGTTTACGCCACGCTCACAGGGTTTGCCTACGCCACCGTGATCGGCGTGGGACTGGGCGTACTGATCGCGCGGGTGCGTTGGCTCGAACTCACGCTCAACCCTTTCATCGTTGCTACACAGGTGATCCCTAAAGTGGCGCTGGTGCCGCTGTTTGTTCTGTGGTTCGGCTTCGGCATCACGTCAAAGGTGATCGTTGCCTGCGTGCTTGCCTTCTTCCCCATCCTGACCAACACCGCGATGGGTGTCAAATCCATCGACGAGGGACACCGCGATGTGATGGTGTCCTTGAACGCCACCCGCTGGCAGGTGTTCCGTCGCCTCGAATTGCCTTCGGCCTTGCCCTATATGCTTACAGGCCTCGAGATCGGTATCGTCCTGGCCATCATCGGGGCTGTCGTGGGCGAGTATCTTGGTGGGAACGCAGGGCTCGGTCATTTGCTGATCGCGCGACTCAACGCCTTCGAGACCGACCAGATGTTCGCCGTGCTGATCCACATGTCGATCCTGGGTTTCTTGTTCTACTTCGCCATCGGGGCCCTCAGGAAGCTGCTGGTGCCTTGGCACGCCTCGGCGAGGCTCCAGGTATGAGTGACAGCGAGATCCTCGATAGCGTCGGGACTTTTCTGCATCGCCAACTGCCACCCGATGAAATCAAGCGCCGCGATGCGGGCCATGTTCCACCCTATGACTTGATGCCCGGCATGGGCGAGCTGGGCCTTTTTGCACTCGCGGTGCCGGAGGCCGAGGGTGGACTCGGCGCAGCCTGGAAAACCATCGCACAAGTGCAGCTCAAACTCGGGCAGCACGCCTACATGGTCGCATCTATCTTCAACCGCGTCGTTGGTTTCGGGCTGATGTCGGTGTTGAACTATGGCAGCGCCGCACAGCGCCGCTTGCTGGTGCCTGCGCTGATGTCTGGTGAGGCCTTCTGCGCCCTGGCGCTCTCAGAACCGCAGGCGGGCAGCGATGCGGGTGCCATCCGCACGCGCGCGGTTCGGCACGGTGATGGATGGCGCCTCAACGGCCGAAAGAGCTGGATCAGCGATGCGCTCCAAGCGCGCTGGTTGATCCTGCCGGCGCGCACGGGGGAGGCGCACGAGGGCCATCGTGGCATTTCGCTGTTCCTGGTGCCGACCAACAGTCCCGGCATCGCGATGACCGTGCTGCCGAAAATCGGCAATAACTGCATGCCCAGCTTCGATATCGGTCTGCAGGATGTCGACCTCCCAGCAGACGCGCTTCTTGGCGAAGAAGGTCGTGGCTTCGCACAGCTGATGTCTACGCTGCACTATTCACGCGCCTCGATGGCTGCCACGGTGACCGGGGCGTCCGAGTCAGCGTTTCAGATTGCGCTGAGCCACGCGCGAGAACGCGTCCAATTTAACCGGCCCATTGGCCAGAACCAGGCCATCGCGCATCGCTTGGCCGACATGCGCATGCGCATTGACCTATCTCGGCTGATGGTGATGCATCTGGCCGGGTTGATCGACCAGAGCGCGCCGTGTCGGCGTGAGTCTGCACAGGCCAAAATCATCGCAACTGAAACGCTGCGCGACGTCACCGATGCCGGAATGCAGATCTTGGCCAGCGCGGGCTACTCGGCCGAGAGCGACATGCAGCGACTGTGGCGGGATTCGCGCTTGTACACCTTCGGTGAAGGGACGAACGAAGTGATGCGCGATATCGTCGCGCGTGAACTTCAACTTGAATCAGGAGCAGGCTTGTGAAAAAAATCGGTGCTATCGACGCGGTGGTCAATATATGGACGCCGCAGGCCCTGGCGAATCGGCCTGACCGGACTGGCTTTTACACCTCGAAGATGCGTGTCAAGCGTGAAATCTTCGAGGGCATGAGCCTGCGGGACATGATCGCGCGCATGGATGCGGCTGGGATCGAGAAGGCCTTCCTCATCGCCGCCAAAGTCGGCCGTCTGGGACACCCAGCCTGTTACCACGTTGACTATCGCCTGGTGGCGGACGCAGTGCAGGCACACCCGGATCGCTTCTACGGTCTCGCCGGACTCGATCCGACGACAGGAATGAAGGGCGTGCGTGAGCTTTCACAAGCCGTCACCGAGTACGGTTTCATTGGAGCGCACTTCTATCCGCATTGGTTCGAGCTGGCGCCGGACCACGCGAAGTGGTACCCCTTTTACGCGAAATGCGTCGAGCTCGACGTGCCGGTGCAGTTGCAGGTCGGACAATCGATGATCTACGACCCTTCCTACCCTCTGCGCTCCGTCGGTCGTCCCATCGCGCTCGACGCCGTGGCTTGCGACTTCCCGGAGCTCAAGATCATCGGCATCCATGTCGGCATCCCCTGGACCGAGGAGATGATCGCGATGGCCTGGAAACACAGCAACGTCTTCATCGGTTCCGACGCTCACAGCCCGCGTTACTGGCCAGAATCGTTCAAACACTACATCCGAAGCTACGGGCAGGACAAGGTCATCTTCGGCACTGATTTTCCTGTGCTCGATTTCGAGCGCACCATGGCAGAGATCGACGAGCTAGGACTGTCGGAAGCGGTCCGCACAAAGTTCTTGCGGACCAATGTCGAACGCATCTACAAGCTCAACGGCAAGGCATGAACCTCGCCGACGCGCTCGACATCCACGCCAGATCGCGGCCGAGTCACCCTGCGCTGATTGAGGGCGACCAGGTCCTGACGTACGCGCAATTCACGCGCCGAGTGCGTCGCATGGCGGCTTGGCTGCAGGGTCTTGCGCTGCCAGCTGGGCAACCGGTAGGCATCTGCCTGCGCGACACGACGCAGCACGTGGTGGCGCTGTTTGCCGTGGCACGGGCCGGTATCCTGATACTGCCTATGGATGTGCGCTGGACTGTGCGAGAGCAGTGCAATGTGGCGTCGCATTTCGGCGCATGTCTTGTGCTGATCGAGCCGGACATGGCGCTCCTGCCTGGCTTGCACTGCACGCAAACTGGGGAATCCGATGATGCGGGCATCGTCTTCGCCTCCGATGAAAAGGCGCCGTTCGTGCTGTCGCTTTCTTCCGGCACTACTGGTCGGCCCAAGGGGCCACTGATCGAGCATCGGCACTTCATGGCGCGGTTTCGCACCCATTGGATCAATCTCGGCCTGAATGGGCGGGATCGTTTCATCTGTGCCACGCCGCTGTACTTCGGCGGTGGCCGCACATTTGCAATGTCGGTGCTGTTTTCTGGCGGCACCCTGATTCTTAAGCCGCCGCCGTGCGCGCCCGAGGACCTCATCGCTTGTGTGGCGTCCGAGCAGGCGACCAGTTTGTTCCTCGTGCCCACGCAGTTGCGACGCCTGCTGCCGCTCGAAGACGCCGCGCTCGCACCACTGCAAGGGTTGAACCTGCTGTTCTCCTCTGGCGCACCGCTTTCGCCTGCGGAGCGCGTGGAGATCCGCGACAGGCTCTGCCCGCGCTTTTTCGAATACTACGCTTCGACCGAGGGTGGCGGGGTTTCTTTGCTCACGCCCGCTGACATCGCCACCCATGGTCAAACGGTGGGCCGCCCCGTCTTCGCCGTAGAAGTCGAAGTGGTGGATGCGCAGGACAATCCCTTGCCGCCCGGTGAAACCGGCCTACTGCGCTATCGCGGCCCCGCCTGCGCCACTGCCTATCACTGTGATCCCGAGGCTTCGGCCGAGGCCTTTCGACAGGGATGGTTCTATCCCGGTGACCTCGCTTCCTTGGACGCTGATGGCTTTGTGACGCTCTGCGGACGCCAGAAGGACATGATCATCCGCGCCGGCATCAACATCTTCCCCTCCGACATCGAGTATGCGTTGAACGCCCACCCAGCGGTGGCCGAAAGTGCTGCACTTGGCTGGCCCTCAAGGGAATTCGGCGAAGAGATCGCGGCCTTTGTGGTATTGGCCGCAGCCTGCGAGCCCGAGGTGCTGCTGGCGCACGCTCGCAAGATCTTGCCGCGGCCGAAATGGCCGCGTGCCGTGTTTGTTGTGGATGAGTTGCCGCGCAACAGTGGCGGCAAGGTGCTCAAGCGCGAACTCTTTCAGCGCCTCGCGCCACTGGAGCTTTGAACCTGTTCAGCCGACTAACCAGCCCGCGTCGTCGCTGTTACAACAGTTTTGTTTCAAATTCCAAAATGGGCAACCGAAACACAGATGCAAATGGACAGAAAAATTCGAGCGCCGCGGGTGTCCGAATTTTTGTGTAAACACCTCCAGCCGCATGGAATCACATGGCACAGCGGGTCGAATCCTTATGAGTGACGCTACCCGCCAAGCCTTGATCCAGCCTTTCACCTATGAGCATTGCGGTGAAATTCAAATAAAAGACAAGGGCATGATGAGTACTTGGTTCTTGAACAACCGCGCACTTAGCTGATTTTTTAAATCGGGAGCTACTAGGGTCTGTGTCTGTAAAGCAGAAACAACTTGCTGCCATCAGCTTGGAAAAGCCCAGTTCGAGCCTCGAGCGTGACGTCTAACTTTTCCAAAAACAAGCGCGAGTCCCAAGCCAAGCGTCTAACTTTTCGCGAGCTGGGTGACAGCGCTGAGTGCAAAATCTACCAAAGTGCTGGGAAAACTGTAATTTACAGTTTTCGGTCAATTACACGAAATATTACACGTTTGATATTTTCTTCTATAAATCATTGATTTATATAGGTTTTTGACGAGCCTGGATTTCTGTTAATCAGGGGCTATCTGGTCAAAACTTAGGCTGATGTTTGAGTAAATTTTTTATCAGTCATAGCAAGTTTTGTTTTACGGGCGATGGTTAATCATCAAATTAGCT
>CANHOE010000115.1 GCA_947462175.1 Burkholderiales bacterium
ATGAACCTGCGCGCGACCAGCCACCCAGAGTTCGATGCGTGGCGCTGGAACGAGTACTGGATACCGCTGGACGTGGTGATCGACTTCAAACGGGAGGTGTACCAGCACGCCCTCACGGAGCTGTCACGTTTCCTGCCACGACCAACGCACCCCCATCGTGTCGCGAGAGCCGAGTCGAGCCCTTCTGATCGCGGCGACGGCGAGAAGGCGCACTCGTCGGAAGCGGGTGGCGATGCCCTGCCCGGAGATCAGGCGGATCAAGCAGATACTCGCACAAATCCCATTAACCGAGAAATATGATTATTATGTCTTTAAACCCATCTGTATTATATATTTAATATAGATTGGCTAGATTATTACCATATTATCTCTGTGTATCATTTCCGGCTCGCCGCTGAATCCAAGGATTTTCTCGAACTCGGTTGACGGTTTCTTCGCGATCAATCGGGCTTCGCTGCTGGCGTAGTTCGCAAGCCCCCGGGCCACGGCGGCGCCGGTTGGATCCAGCACCGCAATGACATCCCCACGGTGAAACTCGCCCTGGACGTCGACCATCCCGATCGGCAGCAGACTCTTGCCACCCTCGCGCAGTTTGAGCACGGCTCCAGCGTCAATCACGACCGCGCCGCGCAGTTTCAGGTGATCGACCATCCATTGCTTGCGCGCCGCCATTTTCTGCGTTGGCGCGAGCAAGGCGGTGCCGATAGACTCGCCCGCGCATAGCCTCAACAGCACATCAGGCTCACGCCCCCACGCAATCACCGTGCTGGCACCGCTGCTTGCAGCACGTTTGGCCGCCAGGATCTTCGTGATCATGCCGCCGCGCCCGATGCTGCTTCCCGCGCCACCCGCCATGCGCTCGAGTGCGGGGTCGCATGCGTCCGCTGTGGCTATCAGATGCGCCTGTGGATTCTTCCGGGGATCCTCTGAATAAAGCCCGTGCTGATCGGTCAGGATGACCAGCGCATCGGCTTCGATCAGGTTGGCCACCAGCGCGCCCAGCGTGTCGTTGTCGCCGAACTTGATTTCGTCGTTCACGACAGTGTCGTTCTCGTTGATCACCGGGATGACCATCAAGCTCAGCAAGGTCAGCAGCGTCGAGCGGGCATTCAGATAGCGCTCGCGGTCAGCCAGGTCGGCATGCGTCAGCAATACCTGGGCGCTGCCCACGCCATGCTCACGCAGCTTTGACTCGTACAACTGCGCTAGCCCCATCTGGCCGACGGCCGCTGCGGCCTGTAACTCGTGCAGGGGTTTAGGGCGCGACACCCAGCCCAGGCGCTTCATGCCTTCGGCAATGGCACCGCTCGACACCATCACGACTTCGCGACCTTGCGCCGCCAGCGTCGCCAGTTGGCGGCACCAATTCCCGACCGCATCGGCATCCAGCCCGCGCCCCTCGTTCGTCACCAGACTGGAGCCAACCTTGACCACGATCCGGCGTGCCAACTTCAAGGCGTCGCTCATGGCTCTGCGTTGTCCTGACCGGAGAAGCGCGGATCAGGGTCGTCCGGCACCACGTTCTTCAGCCGCGCCACGTGCTCGTAAATGGCCCGAATCAGGGGTTCGCAACCTTCGCGCGTCAGCGCCGAAATCTGGAACACCGGCCCCTTCCATTTCAAGCGCTTCACGAAGTCATCGACGCGGCGTTGCCGGTCCTCCGCCGGCACCATGTCGAGCTTGTTCAGCACCATCCAGCGCGGCTTCTTGTGCAAGGTGGCGTCGTATTTCTTCAACTCGCCAACGATTGCCTTGGCTTGTGCGACGGGGTCGATCGCTTCGTCGAACGGCGCGAAGTCGACCAAGTGCAACAGCAGGTGGGTACGCTGCAGATGCCGCAGGAAAAGATGCCCGAGGCCGGCACCTTCGGCAGCGCCTTCGATCAGGCCGGGGATATCGGCAACGACGAAGCTCTGTTCGGGCGCGACGCGCACCACGCCCAGGTTCGGGTGCAAAGTAGTGAAGGGGTAATCGGCAATCTTCGGTTTCGCGTTCGAAATCGCCGCGATTAAAGTCGACTTGCCGGCGTTAGGCATGCCGAGCAGCCCCACATCGGCCAGCACCCGCAGTTCGAGGCGCAGGCGAAATTGCTCACCGGGCCAACCGGGCGTTTTCTGTCGCGGCGCGCGGTTGGTGCTGGTCTTGAAGTGCAAGTTGCCAAAGCCGCCATCTCCGCCTTTCGCCAGCAACACTTTTTCATCGGGTACCAACAGTTCGGCGATCACTTCATCGGTGTCGGCATTGGTGATGATCGTGCCCATCGGCATACGCAGCACGATGTCTTCAGCCGCGGCCCCGAACTGGTCCGACCCGCGCCCGTTTTCGCCCCGCCGCGCCTCATGCCGGCGCGCGTAGCGGAAGTCGATCAGCGTGTTCAGGTTACGGTCGCCGATCGCATAGACACTGCCGCCTCGCCCACCGTCACCGCCATTTGGCCCGCCGAAGGGGATGAACTTTTCGCGCCGAAAGCTCATGCATCCATTACCGCCATCGCCTGCAGCAATGTCTATCGAGGCTTCGTCTACGAATTTCATCGGCGATCAGGGGTGTTGAGTCAAAACAGAAGGCGGGTGGATTCAGACAAGGCGGACATTAAACGGCAGACCAGAAATGCGAAAGCCCCGGCAAACCGGGGCTCGCTTCATTCGCCACCGACACACTCAGTGCGACTTGATGCTCACCGTACGGCGATTGCGCGGACCCTTGACGGCGAAAACAACCTCACCATCGGTCAGCGCAAAGAGTGTGTGATCCTTGCCCACACCCACATTGGTTCCAGGGTGAAACTGAGTTCCGCGCTGGCGAACAATGATCGAACCAGCAGGTATCGATTGACCACCGAAGGCCTTGACGCCGAGCATCTTGGGCTGTGAGTCGCGCCCGTTGCGGGTCGAACCGCCGCCTTTTTTCTGTGCCATGACTGAATCCTCAAAAAACTAGGGCAACCGAGCTCAGGCGTTGACGGCGCTGATCTGGATTTCGGTGAAGGCCTGACGATGGCCTTGGCGCTTCTGGTAGTGCTTGCGGCGGCGCATTTTGAAAATGCGAACCTTGTCGTGACGGCCCTGGGCCAGCACGGTGGCGATGACCGTCGCACCAGAGACCAGAGGGCTTCCGACCTTCATATCCGCGCCACTGCCAACGGCCAGCACCTGATCGATGGTGATTTGCTGGCCGATCTCTGCGACGATCTGCTCGACCTTGAGCTTCTCACCTGCAGCGACCCGGTACTGCTTACCGCCGGTTTTGATGACTGCGTACATTTCAGTCCTTTCGATTGAATTCTTTGTTTCGTGCCAGCCGAGCATTACCCGCATCTGACGCAGCCAATGATTCTAGCCTGAATTCAGGCGTGTGCGCTGGACTCGAGAAGTGCGGGCAAACGCAGCCTCCAGAGCCTCCACCTCATTTCTATAATTCGTCCCTTTACCGACAAAGGCCAGCGTGCGCGCCGAACCCAACGCTTACACCGATGACGTCTCTGCAGCCTCGAGGCTGATGGAGGCGGAATTGCAGGAGGTCGATGCGGTCATCACCCAGCGTTTGGCCTCGCAGGTTGTGCTCATCAACCAGATTGCCGGCTACATCACAGGGGCCGGCGGCAAACGAGTCCGGCCGTTGCTCGTACTGTTGTTCTCAAATGCGCTCGGTTTTCGCGGGCCAGAACGCTTCGAGTTAGCAGCGACGGTCGAGTTCATCCACACCGCCACCCTGCTCCACGACGACGTGGTTGATGAGTCCGAACTGCGTCGAGGCAAAAAGACCACCAACTCGCTGTTCGGCAACGCAGCCAGCATTCTGGTCGGCGACTTCGTCTATTCGCGCGCCTTCCAGATGATGGTGTCGGTGAACCGCATGCGCGTTTTACAGGTGCTGTCGGACGCAACCAACGTCATTGCCGAGGGCGAAGTGCTGCAGCTGATGAACATGCACGATCCAGATGTTCAGGTCAGCGACTACCTCAAAGTCATCCGCTTCAAGACCGCCAAATTGTTCGAGGCCAGCGCGCGGCTCGGAGCGGTGCTGGCCGAAGCGCCGCCGGAGATCGAGGAGGCTTGCGCTGATTACGGACGATCGCTGGGCACGGCTTTCCAGTTGATAGACGATTTACTGGACTACGAGGGAACCACTGCCGAGCTCGGCAAAAACGTTGGGGACGATCTGCGCGAGGGCAAACCCACTCTGCCCCTGCTGCTGGCCATGGAACGCGGCAGCACCTCGGAGCGCCAGCTGATCAGAGAGGCCATTCTCAACGGCGAAGTCGCGCGGCTGCCAGAGGTCATTGCGGTCGTTCGCCGCACCGGATCGATCAACGCGACACGCGATGCCGCTCGTGAACAAATCGAGCTGGCACAACAAAGCCTGGAGGCGTTGCGCCCGTCGGTTTATCGGGACGCTCTGATAAACTTATGCACACGTTCACTTGACCGCTCGTCCTGAGATTTCTGCGACAAAAGACTTGATACACAGGGATTCGGGGTGTAGCTTAGCCTGGTAGAGCGCTACGTTCGGGACGTAGAGGCCGGAGGTTCGAATCCTCTCACCCCGACCAGTTTCTGGGTCATGGGCTGTGCCTCGTTCAACGAAGCCCATTTGTCAGTTGATCGTTCGACCACCGGGCACTGAATGGCAGACACCCTCGCTGAAGCGCCTCAATCCGCCTTGTCTGGTGTTGCACGGGTTCTTGTACATGCTGGCAAGCTGAACGAGAAGACAGCAGAGGCCTTGGTCAGGTCGGCCCGCGACAAGAAAATCAGTTTTGTCGCCTCGGTGATCGCCGCGGGTGCGGTATCTCCCGCTGATCTGGCGCACACCTTGTCTTCTGCGCTGGCGCTGCCGTTGCTGGACCTGAACTCGGTCGACGCGCAAAAACTGCCACGCAACATCATCGACGCCAAGCTCGCGTCGCAGTATCAGATCCTCGTTCTGGGCAAGCGCGGTGGGCGCCTGTTCATCGGTGGCGCCGACCCCACCGACCAGGAGGCGGTTGAGCGCATCAAGTTTGCGACACAGCTGACGCCTGAGTGGGTCATCGTCGAGCACGACAAGCTGTCGAAGATCGTTGAGGCCAGTAGCACCAGTGCAACAGAAACCCTGGAGTCGATGGCCTCTGGTGACTTCGAGTTCGACGTCACCGACGATGTCACCTCTCAAGAGGCGGCCGAAGCCACGCCGGATGTCGAGGATGCGCCGGTGGTGCGCTTCCTGCAGAAGATGTTGATCGACGCGATCAACGCGCGCGCCTCTGACCTGCATTTCGAGCCTTACGAGTACCACTACCGAGTTCGCTTCCGGGTCGACGGCGAATTACGCGAGATCACACAGCCGCCGATTGCCATCAAGGACAAGCTGTCGTCACGCATCAAGGTGATCTCGCGGTTGGATATCGCCGAGAAGCGCGTGCCACAGGATGGCCGGATGAAGTTGAAGTTCGGCAGCAAATCGATCGACTTCCGCGTCAGTACCCTGCCCACGCTGTTTGGCGAAAAGATCGTGATCCGGATCCTGGACGCATCCAGTGCCAAGCTCGGCATCGAAGCGCTGGGCTACGAGAAGATCGAGCGCGACCGCCTGTTGCACTGCATTCAGCGGCCTTACGGGATGGTGCTGGTGACCGGGCCGACCGGTTCCGGCAAGACAGTGTCGCTGTACACCTGCCTGAACATCCTGAATCAGCCAGGCGTCAACATCTCCACTGTCGAAGACCCAGCTGAAATCAACCTCCCGGGCATCAACCAGGTCAATGTGAACGACAAAGCAGGGCTGAACTTCGCCGTGGCCTTGAAATCCTTCCTGCGTCAGGATCCGGACATCATCATGGTCGGTGAGATCCGCGATCTGGAAACTGCCGATATCGCCATCAAGGCAGCGCAAACCGGCCACATGGTGATGTCGACCCTGCACACCAACGACGCGCCGACCACGCTGACACGCATGTTGAACATGGGCGTGGCACCGTTCAACATCGCGTCCAGCGTGCTGCTCATCACCGCCCAGCGGTTGGCACGCAAGCTCTGCGAAAGCTGCAAGGCACCGGCCGAATACCCCAGAGAAGCGCTGATCAAGGCAGGATTCACCGAGGCTGACCTGAGCGGCAACTGGAAGCCGTACCGCGCGGTGGGCTGTTCGGCCTGCTCGAACGGCTACCGGGGCCGTGTCGGTATTTACCAGGTGATGCCCATCACAGAAGAGATCCAACGAATCATCCTGACCGAAGGCACAGCAGTCGATATCGCCGAGCAGGCCCAACGCGAAGGGGTGCGCGATCTGCGGCAGTCGGGCTTGGTCAAGGTTCGGGCAGGCGTGACGACGCTGGAAGAAGTGATCGCGTGCACGAACGAGTGATTACCGATGAATAACTCCAAGATCCTGCCGATAAGCACATTGGTGGATTGAGAGTTCCGGAGGAACCATGGCGACTGCAGTTGCAGCAACACGCGTCAAAGAAATTGTTTTCGAGTACGAAGGCAAGGACAAGAACGGGAAGATCGTTCGAGGTGAGATGCGCGCCGGCGGCGAGGCCATGGTCAATGCCAGTCTGCGCCGCCAGGGCATCCTGATCACCAAGGTCAAGAAGCGACGCATCAGCGGTGGCCGCGCGATAAAGCAAAAAGACATCGCCATCTTCACCCGTCAGTTGTCCACGATGATGCGCGCCGGTGTGCCGCTGATCCAGTCGTTCGACATCGTTGCGCGTGGTAGCCCGAACCCGCGATTGACACGCCTGCTGACCGACATCCGCTCCGATGTCGAAACAGGTACCAGCCTGTCGGCCGCGTTTCGCAAGCACCCGCTGCACTTCGATGCGCTGTACTGCAACCTCGTCGAAGCCGGCGAGGCAGGCGGTATCCTGGAAGCGCTGCTGGATCGCCTGGCGATCTACCAGGAAAAGACGATGGCGATCAAGAACAAGATCAAGTCGGCCTTGATCTACCCGATCGCGGTGCTGGTGGTGGCCTTCGTGGTGCTGGCGGTGATCATGATCTTCGTGATCCCGGCCTTCAAGGACGTGTTCACTTCGTTTGGCGCTGATTTACCGGCACCGACGCTTCTGGTGATCGGGATGTCGGAGTTCTTCGTCGCGTATTGGTGGGCGATCTTCGGCTTCATCGGTGGCGGGACTTACTTCTTCCTGGAGTCGTGGAAGCGCTCCGAGAAGATGCAAAAGGCCATGGACCGGCTTCTGTTGAAGGTGCCGGTGTTCGGCGACCTGGTCAACAAATCGGCAGTGGCGCGATGGACGCGCACGTTGTCAACCATGTTTGCCGCAGGCGTTCCGTTGGTCGAGGCGCTCGATTCAGTCGGTGGTGCGTCGGGCAACGCCGTGTTCGCCGAAGCCACAGAGAAAATCCAGAAGGACGTGTCCACCGGCGCCTCGCTGACCACCTCCATGCAGACCACCGGCGTGTTCCCGAACATGGTGCTGCAGATGTGCTCGATCGGCGAAGAATCCGGCTCGCTGGACGCGATGCTGGGCAAGGCGGCCGAGTTCTACGAGGACGAAGTCGACGAAGCCGTGAAAGGACTGTCGAGCCTCATGGAGCCGTTCATCATCGTGATCCTCGGCACACTGATCGGTGGCATCGTGGTCTCGATGTACCTGCCCATCTTCAAGCTCGGCCAGGTGGTCTGATTCCAGGGGATGGATACGCTGTTGATCGAAGCGTTGCTGTCGCCCTGGACTCTCGCGCTGGCCGGGCTGTGCATTGGCAGTTTTCTGAACGTGGTCATCCACCGG
>CANHOE010000116.1 GCA_947462175.1 Burkholderiales bacterium
GCAGCCGGTCAACTGCGCAACGCGATCTCATTGCGGACCGACTTCACGCCCTTCACCGACATGGCGAGTTCCTCGGCACGAGTTTTCTCGGTGCTGTTTTTCGCAAAGCCGGACAGCAGCACCGTGCCGTTCAAGGTTTCGACACTGATTGATGTCGCGTCGACATCCTTGTTCTCAACGAAGCGGGCTTTCACCGCCGTGGTGATGGTGGTGTCGTCGATGTAGGCGCCCACGGTCGATTGGTCGCGCGTGACCGCGCACCCAGACATGGTGATCAATGCCATGCAGGCGGCGATGGAAGCGAGGGTGGTGCGTGTGAACATGGTGTGATTCCTCGATTTGGTTGGAAGTTGAGTGGATGGAGTGACGTGACGCCGCAGATTCAATGCAGCGTGCTCTGCGACGCGATGCCTTCGGGTTCGGGCGACTGCTCGCCGGGAGCGGTGGAAGCTGGCGGCTTCGTTTCAGGACGCTGCAGGGCTGAATGGACGAGATCGAGCAAGCCTTCGGTCGAAACGCGTGCCAGCAGGGTGGTGACCAACTGTGGCAGGACGCCAGCGTAAAGAGCGCGACGAAGCAGTGCAAAGCGCCACGGCCGCGCCCGCATCAGCAACGCTCCAACAGCTGCCGCACTGAGCACCATCGCCCATGGATGTCGTTCTGTCAGTGGCTTGGCTGTTGAGGTCCCGGTCTTGGCGAACAACTCGGCAACCGCTCGCAATGGATGGTTGGCCCACCAGTTCGCTGCGCTGTCTATCAGTGGCCCCAGCACCGGCAACGCGGACAGCGCCGCAAGCAACTCGTCGGATGCTCCCGCGCCACGCTGTGCCGCCTTTGCCGACGCCGACCTCGCGTTGAGCGCCAGCATCTGGTCGCGCATCCGTTGCCTCGACTGCCGCAGTCTTTCCGTGGCACCGAGCACGTTGTCTGCCGACGGCTCTGAGGGCTTGAGGACGGGCTGGCTGATGGAGGGTGGTGTGGCCATCACGGACTGACCTCACGCAACATCTCGATGTCAGCGCGAACTTGACCGCGCAAAGCGGAGAACGCGGGTGCGGCGCCGACGGCTCGAGCCGACAGCGCGCACCACAGCGCGATGATCGCTGGCAGCCCCGGCACAAGCCACAACGCCCAGGGTGCGTGCAGGTGGTCTGCAGGCGTCACGGCCCAAAGCATCAGTGCCGCACCAGCCAGGACCGCAGCCACGGCTGCGCAAGAAAGGGCAATTGCCGTTTTCAGGGCGCGCAAGCGAAGCTGCGTGACGGCGTCCGACAACTCGAGCGCAGCCAACGATGCATAGGCTTCGACGTGATCGGTGATCACGGCAGGCCGATCCACCATGAGTTTGAAGAACGGATGCATCGTTTGATCGTTTTCGACTCAGGTTGGACAGGCTGCCTCGTACGTGATCAGTCGCGATGGCGTGAGCGGCTCAACAAGCTGATGACAGTGACCAGCGCAGCGCCAGCGGCGGCGGCAATCAGCATGGCCTTGACTGGCTCGTCCTTGATGTAATTGACCGTGCTGTCGGATGCCTGCGCGGCTCGCTCACGGAGGTGGCGCGAGGTGTCGCGAGCGCTGTCCAGGCCGCGGCGGGCGATCGACTCGGCGTCCTTCGCCCAACGTTCCATCACGGGCTTGGCGGCACTCACTGCGCTATGGGCCTTCGCGGCCAGCTGATCGTGACCCTGCTGCGCGACGCCATCGAGTTGATCGACAGCAAGATCGGCAGAGCGGGCGGCGCCTTCGACGAACTGAGTGGGCGTGGGCATGTTCATGATGTTTTCCTTGAGTGAGTGGAGCGGAGTGAGAGCGGGGTTGAGCACAGTCCAGGACTGTGTGGGGGCTACTTCTTCATCTGGCCGAGCAGGAAGCTGCCAATCGCGAGAACGAGAAAGATCACGAACAGGACCTTGGCGATGCCAACGGCGCTGGCGGCAATGCCTCCAAAGCCGAACAGCGCGGCGATCAAGGCGATGACGAAGAAAACGACGGCGTAATGCAGCATGAACATCTCCTGGGTTGACGGGCGGTGCATGCGGCATGAGGCACATCACGCAGAGCCAGTGTCATTGGCAGGGGGTGTTCCACCGATAGTCCGGCTGGCCTTGTCGGCGTCGGCCAATTCGGCACGCGCCTGTAGGAAGGCGACCACAAGGAGGAGGGTGTGATGAATGCGGCCGCGTCAGCCGCAGGGCGGTCAGACCTGGGTGGGTAACCAGGCCTCGACCGAAGTGCCAGCTCCAGGCTGACTGACGAGCGTCACCTCTCCACCCTCGGCCTCCACGCGGTAGCGCATGCCAAGCAGGCCGTGCGCCGCCTGTCTGGGGACGGAGGTGTCGAAGCCGCAGCCGTTGTCGCGCACTGCAACGGTTACCACGCCATCGTGTTGTGACAACTCGACCCAGACCTCTGTCGCTTTCGCGTACTTCGCGATGTTGGTCAATGCCTCCTGAACCAGTCGATAAGTCGTCAGCTCACCCGACGGGCTCAGGTCGGTCGGCGCGAGCTTGACGTGGATGTTCAAGCCTGACGCCGCAGCGAACTCGCCGGCGATGATCTCCAATGCTGCGACCAAGCCCAGATTGCTCAACGAGGACGGGCGCAGGTTTTCGATGATCTGCCGCTTCAACGCGATGCCGTCATTGAGCAGCTTGTTCAGATGCAACAGACGTTCGGTGACTTCGGGTGTCATCGTGCCGAGCCGTGCCTTCAGCCGGGCAGCATCGAGTTTCGCTGCCGTCAGCAGGGCGCCGAGTTCATCGTGCAGTTCGCGCGCGAGCCGACTGCGCTCGTCTTCGCGAGCGGTCTGCAGATGCTGGGCGAGTTCGGTGAGCTGCGCGGTTCGAGTCTTCACCTCGACTTCGAGGCGGTCACGTTCGACCTGCACGGCGAGCTTCTGCTCGATTTGCACCCGAGTCAGCACCAGGCTCTGCCGGAAATACAGCGACACCGCCAGAAGACTGATCAGCGTGGTCAGCGCCACACCGATGCGGTTGATCAGCAAGGTGCGTTGAACGCCTTCCCGCATTTGTGTAACGCGTTGCGACTCGAGGTCCAGCAGGGCGCGCGACGCCACCCGGAGACCTTCCATCTTCTCCTGGCCAATGTTGGTCAGCATCATCTCGCGCCAGGCGTCCTGCTTGCCCTCGTCGTACAGACGCATCGTGGTTGCCAGCTCGGACAGCTTCTGCGCGCTGAGCGCCGCGAGTTGCTTGACCAGCGGCTGGCCGACCGGGTCATCTCGGTAGTACTCGGTCAGGAGGTGCAGCGAAGCGTCGACTTGTGCGAGCGAATCTCGGTAGGGCTTCAAGTAGTCGTCGCGGCCAGTGATCAGGTAGCCGCGTTGGCCGGTTTCTGCATCGACCAGATGGCGCCACAGCGACTGGATTTCGGTGCGAGTTGCTGCCATCGACGTCAGACGGTGCATCGACTCCGACGCCGACCGGTATGAGGTTTCGCTGATGACGAGCAGCATCAGCGCGGCGATGCAGGCCAGCGGAAACGCATACGCGCTCCGACCGACGCGCTTGAGCAGGCTCATCCACATGGTGTTGCTCTAGACTGCAGCTTCCAACTTGCATCCCGACGAGCCGCACCATGATTCGCATTGCCATCGTCGACGACCACGCCATCGTGCGCACCGGGCTGCGCCAGTTTCTTTCCGAGGAGATCGGCCTGACGGTCGTGGCCGAGGCATCGAACGGGCGTGAAGCGATCGACATCGTGCGTGCCGGCGGTGTCGACGTGATGCTGGTCGATCTCTCCATGCCCGACCAGAGCGGCGTTGAGGTGCTGGCGGCCATCAAGGCGCGCGCGCCTGATTTGCCGGTGCTGATCCTCAGTGGATTTCCCGAGCAACACTATGCGACCACCATGCTCAGGCAGGGCGCGGCTGGCTACCTGAACAAGGACTGCGAACCCGAGGAGATCGCCAAGGCGATCCGCACGGTGTTCAGAGGTCGCAAGTACATCACTTCGGGCGTGGCTGAATTGCTGGCCGACGGATTGGCCGATGGTGGGGACAAGCTGTCTCATGAACTGCTCTCGGAGCGTGAACTGCAAGTGTTCCTGCGGCTGGCCAAGGGCGAGGCGATCGGCGCCATGGCGGTCAGCATGTCGCTGAGCGTGAAGACGGTCAGCACCTACCGCACCCGGGTGATGGAAAAGATGAGGCTCGAATCGAACAGCGATCTGACCTATTACGCACTGAAGAACGGGCTCATTCAGTAGCTCAACAGCTTGGCGGCGTTGGGTGTTACGTCAGCGCGGCGAAACCACTGTTGCCGGAATCGCCCTCTGACAGGCGCATGCAGTAGGCCATCAACGCATCGATCTCGTTGGATTTGTCGAACACACGGTCGGCACCGAGCTCAATGCACTTTCGGCGCATGTCCGTCGTCGCGTAATTGCTGAGCACGACAAGCTTCGTGGGTTTGTCGTGTTCACGCGCCGCCTTCAGCACCCCCAGCCCCGACCCCTGTGCCAGAAACACATCGACGATCATCAGGTCGCAATCGTTCATACCGCTGGCCAGCCATTGCACTGCAGTGTTTTCATCGGCCGCGGTGCCCACCACGTCAACACTCACCAGTTCCTCCAAGGCAGCGATCAGGTTCTCGCGGATGACCGGGCTGTCTTCAACGATGTAGGTTTTCAGGTATCCCATGCGTACGATGAAGCAATGAGGGGGAAGTTGGCGGCCAGGTCGGATTCTCAGGCGTTCGCTGGAGAACGCCATGACGTACAAACCACGCTGTGCCTGTCAGACTTTTCCTACACAACCGGCAAGGCTGTCGCCCCAGGTGGAGTCGGGTACCAAGGCTTGGCGACCACCCGACGCACCGTGACCGAGGCGTCCATTCCCGCATAGGCATCGGGGTCGCCGAACCAACTGCCCGACACCGGCGCGGCCTGGCTCGGGTCTCGTGCGACGCCGACGCGGATCAGCTGGTTCCCGCCGAGGAAATTGTTGGTGGGGTCAAAAGGTACCCAGCCAGCGCCTGGCAGATAGGCCTGCAGCCAGGCATGGGTGCTGCCTGCGCCCTGAGTGACCTGCGGGCAGTCCGGCGAACCTGGGGCTGATGAATCGGTGTCGAGCGCCGGGTCGTAGAGGTAGCCCGAGACGAACCGGGTCGCGACGCCCAGTCGGCGTGCGGCCTCCATCATCAGCAGCGCGAAATCGCGGCAAGTGCCGCTGCCCAACTTCAAGGTGTCGAGCGGGGACTGGGTGCCTTCCTCCTCGCGGCTGCTGTACACCAGATGGTTTCGGATGTGCTCGTTCATGGCGACCAGCAGGTCGCGAGTTCGCGACGGGCCATCGGTGCGGATGAACTGGCGCGCCCAGGCCATCAGCTCGCCCTGTGGGTCCTCGTGGTGAGGGCGCAGGTACATCTCCAGGTCGAAGCGCTCGTCGGGCGTATAGGCGAACGGGAAGAACTCGCTGGCCTTTGAAACCGGCAGTTCGAGGTTGTAGTTGTGCGCATGCTCGATGGTGAACGAGCACACGATGCGAAGCTCCAGCGCCGAGCTCAACGGCTGAACCAGCGCCACCGAATTGGAGTGCGGATCCTGGATCATCCTGATGATCGATTCCGGGCCGACCTGCAGATCGGTGGCCAGCACGCGCAGGTCGTGGCTGTCGCGCGGCCTGAACATCACTCGGTGCTCACCGAAGCTGACCGGCTTCTTGTAGCGATACACCGTGGTGTGCGTGATGCTGTACTGGATGGACATGTCCGCGCCTGGCTGCTGCTGTCAGTTGTCGAGCCGCGGCAACCGCACGTCAGATGTCGAGCAGTTCGACCTCGAACATCAGCGTCGCGTTCGGCGGTATCACGCCGCCAGCGCCTTGAGCGCCATAGCCCAGATCGGGCGGGATGACCAGCACCCGGGTCCCACCAACTCGCATGCCTACGACGCCTTCATCCCAGCCGCGAATCACCTGCCCCTGGCTCAAGTAGAACTTGAACGGGTCGCCACGGTCCTTGCTGCTGTCGAACTTGTTGCCCTTCACGCCATTGTTGTAGAGCCAGCCGGTGTAGTGCACCGTCACGTGTTGGCCCGCTTCGGCCAGGTCACCAGTGCCGTCGACGGTGTCTTCAAACTGCAGTCCGGAGGAAGTGGTTTGCATGGGTCTGTCCTTTCGGGTTGAAATCTGGGAGTCAGCGCGGCGAACGCCGCTCGAGGCGCTGATCGTATCGAGTTTGCGATGCGGCGCGATTGCCCTGGCCCTCAATCGTGGCTCGCCCGTCCTTGAAGACCCTTCGGCCTGGAGTCGCAGTACAGCGCCACCGCGCACTCAGGGCACTTCGGGCTGCGTGCGGTGCACACATAGCGTCCATGCAGGATCAGCCAGTGGTGCGCATCGACCATGTACTCGGCTGGCACGCGCTCGAGCAGCTTCAACTCGACTTGCAGCGGGTTCTTGCCCGGGGCCAATCCGGTGCGATTGCCGACGCGAAAGATGTGCGTGTCCACCGCCATCGTCGCCTCTCCGAAGGCCACGTTCAGCACCACGTTTGCCGTCTTTCGTCCCACGCCGGGCAGCGCTTCCAGCGCTTCCCGCGTTCGCGGCACCTCACCGCCGTGGCGTTCGACCAGCAGGCGGCAGGTCTCGTACAGATTCTTTGCCTTGGTACGAAACAGGCCGATCGTGCGGATGTGCTCGGTGAGTTCTGGCAGCCCCAGCGCCAGGATCTTCTGAGGTGAATTCGCCACGGCGAAGAGGCGTCGGGTTGCCTTGTTTACCCCAACATCCGTCGCCTGTGCCGACAGCAGCACCGCCGCCAGCAACTCGAACACATTGGTGAATTCGAGTTCGGTCTGGGGTTGAGGATTGGTCGCCTTCAACACGGCGAAAAATGGAGCGATATCGGCCTTCTTCACCTCGTGAATTCTGCCTTGGCCGAGAGTGCGCGGGCGATGCGGTCCCGTGGTACCCGTGTTTTCGGTGTGCGCGGTCCGAACCAGGTGCGCACGTCTTCTTCAAGGCCGATGCCGTGCATGTAGTTGTAGAGCGCCTTCTTGAGTGACACCCCCAGCGCATCGTGGTCGACGCCGCTCGGGTCGATGAAGCCGACGTCGTTGGTCGCGAAGGTGATCGGTGGCAAGGGCTGCAAGGTGACACCGTAATCCTCCGGGTGCTGACCCACCGGAGAGTGCACGGTGCAGGCGAAGCGGTGGAAGAACCCCGACTGGATGCAACCCTGCTCGAAGAGCTGTCGAACGTACTCCAAGGCGTCGACGGTGTCCTGCACCGTCTGCGTCGGGAAGCCGTACATCAGGTAGGCGTGAACCAGCACACCCGCGTCGCTGAAGGCCTTGGTGACACGTGCGACCTGCTCGACCGACACGCCTTTCTTCATCAGGTTCAGCAGTCGATCCGACGCGACTTCGAGGCCACCGGATATCGCAATGCAGCCGCTGTCCGCCAGTTGCTGACAGAGCTCGGGCGTGAACGACTTTTCAAAGCGGATGTTGCCCCACCACGAGATCGCGAGTTGTCGGCGTTGCAACTCGGCGGCGAGGGTCTTCAACGCTTTGGGCGGCGCGGCCTCATCGACGAAATGGAAGCCGGTCTGCCCGGTTTCCTTGACGATGGCTTCGATCCGGTCGACCAGTGTCGCCGCCGAGGCGCCTTCGTAGCGCGAGATGTAGTCCAGACTGACATCGCAGAAGCTGCACTTCTTCCAGTAGCAGCCGTGCGCCACCGTCAGCTTGTTCCAGCGACC
>CANHOE010000117.1 GCA_947462175.1 Burkholderiales bacterium
CCTCCTCCCTCGCCTTGTCGAGCTTGCGCTGACTGGGCTCTAGCGACCGTTCCTGACCGTCTTCGCCACCCTCGGCCATGGTCAGTTCTTGTCGGGACGCTGAAGCTCGAGGCTCATGGCCTCGGCGCGCGCGACTTCGTCCTTGGACAACTCGTGTTCGAGTTGATCGGCGCGGTCACGCGCCGCCGCACAGCCCGCCTTGACCGAGAACCGAAACCACGCGAGCGCCGCGACATCATCCTTGGGAACCCCGATGCCCTTCACGAACATGACCGCGAGGTTGAAGGCCGCGACCCCGTGGCCCAGCCGTGCGGCGCGCATGTACCACTGCGCAGCAGCGGCGAAATCGCGGTCGGCGCCGACGCCGCTCTCGAACAGCGCCCCCAACTGCACCATCGCGGCGGTGTTGCCGCCGCCGGCTGACGACAGCAGCCAGTACCAGCCCCGCTGCCCGTCCTTTGCCGTGCCGATGCCCTGGAAGTAGATCTGCGCCAGGTCGTACTGCGCCTGGGTGTGACCAGCGTTCGCCAGCACCTCGAAGCGCTGGATCGCCAACGCGTAATCGCCACCTTCATAGGCGTTGCGAGCCCGGTCGTAGTCCGAGCAGGCCGCCAACAGCAGCAGGGCCAGGCACGCAAGCCCATGCGCCCACGGACTGCGCGCCATGTCAGCCTTCCTCTTCCTCGTCAGGCGGAGGAGGCGGTGCGTACGATGCGCCCATCGCACCGCCCAGGATGCGTGCATAGCCGCCAAGCACCCGCCTCGTGATGTCGGGGTAATACGGTGATGCAGCAAGGAATCGGCGCTGCCGCATGCAGTTGGCTGCATCGCTCGACGTTTCGCAGGCCGCGATCGCGCCGAGCCGCCGCGCCTCGACCTGCTCGCCCACCACGAACAACACCAGCAACGGCAAGCAGCCCCAAGCCAGCCATTTCGCCCCCGTCTTCAGCGAGGCCCATAGTTTTTTCATGCCCGATCCTTCACTGTTGGTAGTTGCCCAGGGTCAGCCGGTTTCGCCACATGGCCAGACCATCGAGGTATCGAACCCGGTTCGGGTCGACGCGGTCATTGAGCAATCGTCCCTGCACCAGACGCCAGGGCGCGGTCACGGGACGGGAGCTGCTGGCGATGGTCGTCAGCAACTCGCGACAGACCACGTTGTTGGGATCTGGCATCACGCACCTGACCTGATCGACATGCGACTCGAGCAGGCCGTTGGGGCTGTACGTGTCGATGGCCATCGCGGGCTGTATGGGCGGGTTGACGCTCACATCGGCACGCTTTCGCATCAGCACGATGTAGCGGCCGGAGGGTACGCACTTGGCGGACTCTGGGTCATCACAGTTGACCTCATGGTAGGTGTCCACGCCCGTCACTTCGCGGACGCAACTCACCAGCATCAGGGCGCAAAGCAGGAACAGCGCGACCCAAATCAACCATCGCCGCAGGAAAATCTTCATGGTGAGGCAGCCTTTCGCACGGCCATCGCTTCGGCAGGTTCGACTTGCTGCCACGGCCGTCCCGGTGTCTGCAAGCGGTAGATCAGGACATGCGCATTGACGAGCAGCGGATCGCTGGGCAGCAGCGCTGCGCGCATCTTGGAGAAGGCGTCGATGGCTCCGGCGCGGTTGCCCTGGGCATCGAACCCGGTCACAGCACACAGGAACAGATGCGACACGAGTTGCGCCTCCGGCTGTGGCACGCGGGCGCTCAAGTGTTCGGCCAGCGCCAGACAGGCCTGCGGCTGACTCTGCTGGGCAGCGATCGACAGGTATCGCTCGCCGACCTGGGTCTCTTGCGCCCAGCGCCGGCGCAGCACCACCGCGGCACCAGGGAGCTGAGCATTGATCTTGTCGAGCGAGCGCGACGAATGCGATTGCGCCATCCGCAACGCGATCAGACCGCGCACCAGCGCGGCCTCACGGTTGCCCGAGTCGGCCCTCGAAGCCAGATCCGTTTCCACCAACTTGCAGGTTTCCAGTGCGTCGAGCAGCCGTCCTTCGTCGGTGACGCATCCACGCGTCAACAGACAGATCTGTTCCTTCAACGCCACCAGGAAGGCGGCTTCATGGCGTTGCTTCAGCGCTTCGACATCGGCGTCAGCAGAGACCGGAGCAACCCGTGCAGCGGACGGCTCGGAGGCGTGGCTGTCAGCGAGAGCCGGCCCCTTGGCATGCGCTGCGGTCGCGCAGCACAACGCTGCGGCGACCAGACCGGCCAGCGAATGCGCAGTGGCCTGACGCAACACGTCATTCACCTGGCACCGGGGAGCACAAACGCCTGCCCCCGGTTGCTTGCGGCGTCGGGCACCGGCAAAGGTGGCGGCGCCTTCGGCTCGCGCACGGGGCCGTCGGGTCGCGGCGGAAACAGGCGTGAAGGTTCAGCCGTGCCCGTCTCGCCGCTACCGGCCTGTTGCTGCAATCCAGCACCGTACGGGCGCTCGACGGCGGAGCCCTCACGGCGCGATCGGCTTTCGCTCGCGGTGAGCGCGGGGGCTGCCGCGGAAGCGCTGATGCTGGCAGGCACCGGCGCGGGGGGCGCCGCCGACGCGGGGATCGCAGGCGCCGGGGCGCTGTTTGGCGGCTGCTTCAAAACCAGCAGCGAAATGCGGCGGTTCAGGGGATCGTTGGCATCGTTGGGGTTGAGCTGGACGCTGTCGGCAAAGCCGGCCACCTGGGCGATGCGGTTCGCCAGAAAACCACCGCTGACCACCGCACGCCGGGCGGCATTGGCGCGCTCGCTGGAAAGCTCCCAGTTGCCATAGCCAGTGGGCCCGCCGCCAAACTGACGCGAGTCGGTGTGACCTTCGATACGCAGGCGGTTGTTCAGCACGCTGAGCACCCGGCCGATCGTGGCCAGCAGCTGCCGGGTCTGTGGCGTCATGTCGGCACTGCCGGTGTCGAACATCGGCCGATTCTTCTCGTCGACGATCTGGATGCGCAGACCATCGGCGGTGATGTCCATGAAGATCTGGTTCTTGGACTTGTCGAGCGTCGGGTCGTTGGCGATCTGCTGTTCGAGCTGCTCCTTGAGCTGCTCGAGCTTGGCCTGCTCGGCGCGGTTGTACTGCTCGCTGACATCTTCCTGGTTGCTGACCTTCTTCTGCGGCGTGTTGGAATCGGCGCGCGCTTCCTGACCGTCGCGCTTGAAGATGTTTTCGCCACCGCCCTTGATGAGGCGCGTCGCATCGCCTGAGCCGTTGCCGCCTTCGACCGCAACGCGCAGTGGGTTCTGGAAGTAGGCCGAGATTCCGGCGAGGTCGCCGGAAGTGGTGGACCCCAGAACCCACATCAGCAGGAAGAACGCCATCATGGCGGTCACGAAGTCGGCGTAGGCGATCTTCCAGACGCCGCCATGGCTGCCATGGGCGGCCTTCTTGACCCGCTTGACGATGATCGGCGGCAGCGCCTTCTCGGGAGAGGTCGCCATCACTTGCCCTTGACGGCCTTGGTCTCTTCGTCAAGCTCCTTGAATGTAGGGCGCAGGTCGGCATAGAGAATCTTGCGACCGAACTCCACCGCCGCCTGCGCGGTGAATCCATTGAGGTGAGCCAGCAGCACCGCCTTCACGCACAGGAAGGCCTTGGCTTCCGACTCGGCGTTCTGCTCCATCACAGTGGCCACCGGCCCTACGAATGAGTAGGCCAGCAAGATGCCGAGGAAGGTTCCGACCAGCGCCGCGCCGATCAGCTTGCCCAGCTCGGCCGGCGGCAGACCGATCGAGCCCATGGTGTGCACCACGCCCATCACCGCGGCAACGATGCCGAAGGCGGGCAAGGCATCGGCCACCTTCTGGATCACGCCGACCGGCACGTGCGCCGACTGGTGATGAACCTCCAGTTCCTGCTCCATCAGGCTTTCGATCTGCACGACGTTCAGCGAACCACCCAGCATCATGCGCAGGTAATCGGTGAGGAACTCCAGCAGATGGTGATCCTTGGCGATGTCCGGGTACTTCTGGAACAGCGCACTGTTTTCCGGCTCCTCGATGTCTCCCTCCAGCGACATGAATCCGTCACGCCGGATCTTCGTGAGCAGCTCGAACATCAGGCACAGAAGGTCGAGGTACAGGCGCTTGCTGGCCCCCGAACCCTTGAATGCCGAGGGCAACACGGCGAACGTCTGTTTCAGGATGCGCAGGCTGTTGGACGCCACCATGTAGCCCACGGCGGCACCGACGATGGTCAGCACCTCGGTGGGCTGCCAAAGAACGCCGAGGTGGCCGCCGTGAAGTGCGTAGCCGCCCAAGGCACAAAGCATGCCGATGAGCCAGCCAAGGGGAATGGTCATGTCGTTCCAGAGTCGTTAGGTTGACCGCAGCGCCGCAAGGCGTCAGCGCAGCGAGTCGAACAGGGAGTTGGCCGAGATTCGACCGAACAGCGAACGGGCGGCCTGCAATTGCGCCGAAAAAAGGGTCAAGTCGGAAATGGACTTGACGAGGTCGGTGCCCACGAGGCTGGTTCGCGCGGTGTTCGCGCTATCGGACACAGCCTGGTTTTCGTTCTGGTAGGTGGACACCAGCTGCCAGCGACCGCCGACCTGCTGACGCGCATCCAGTGCGGACGCCTGCAGCCGCGTCACGAGTGCCTGAGCAGCGGCACGCTGCTCGTTGGTGGACGAAGCCAGTCCAGCGCCGCTAGCCCAGCCGCTGCCCGCAAGCGCCGCGATGCTGTCCTGATCGGCTTGCGACAGCGTGATTTCAGCGCCAAGGGTCTGACCAGGGCGCACGAGCAGCGCCGGGCGGTTCGCATCGGCGACACCGCCCGAATACAACGGCCGGCCTTGGCTGTCCGAGCGCTTCAACTCGGCCGCGATGGCAGCGGCGTCGCTCTGGATGGTGACACCGAGCGCGCTGCGATCGCTCGCGCTGAGCGCAGCATTCCGCGACTGCGCCAGGGCTTCTGAAATGCGTCCCAGGGCGCCGTGGATCACCGAAAGGCTCTGGTCGCTCTCGGCATAGCGCATATCGAGCTCGTCGAGGTTGCTGTTGAAGATCGCCGCCTGCGCCTTCACGGCCAACAAGCCCGAGGCCTGCGTCACGGCGGCGACGTCCTGCGAGACTGCGTCGATGCGGTTTCCCGAGCTGATGCGCTGCTGCTCGGCCGTCGAGGACGCCAGGCTGGAGTTCAACGCATCCGTGGAAACTTGGTAAATCTGATTTGTAGACACTCTCATCATTTTACTCGCTTTTAACGGCCAACAACGGCCAGCAGTTGATCGAGAAGGGTCCCGCTGGCCTGCAATAGCTTGCTGGCTGCGGCATAGCTCTGCTGATAGCGCATCAGATTGGCGGCTTCCTCGTCCAGGTTCACGCCAGATTGCGACTGAAAGTCGGCGTTCAGACGCGTTTCAACGGCAGCCGAGGCCGCCTGCGCCGACTTGTGTTCATTGACCGCCGAGCCCAGATTGCCGACGAAGGCACGCCAGCCGCCGAGCAAGGTGGACTGCATGGCGCCGGCGCTGGTGTGGGCGTCGGTGCTGTTGGCCTGAGCCGCCAGCGCCTGCAGAGACTTGTCAAGCGCGACCCGATCTGCATCGGTGGGTGCCTTCATGGCTCTGAAGGCGCCTAGCGCGGACAGCGCCTCCATCAGCAGGCTGGCACCGGGCTTGGCAGGCTGGCCGGCGGCAGCCGACATCAGGTCGGTCATCGGGGCCAGGCTCGGGTCGGGATGGCCGTTGGGTTGCAGAACGAGGAAGGGATCGCTGGCCAGCTTGAGCTGACCGCCCATCGTGCCAGCCAGGGCGTCCGATGCCAGGGCCACGCCCACGGGCGGTGCGGTCTGGCCCGGCGTGCCGAACTGCATCGACAGCGCGATCGGTGCCTTGCCTGAGGGGTCCTGCTGGGTGATCTTCAGCGTCGCTGCGGTGCCGCCATTGACCAACGGCTGGCCGCCGACGAAGACATAGGCCTGACCGTCGGCATTCAGTCCGAGGTCACCGCCCACGAGGCCCCCGGCCTGCAGCAGCAAGGCATCGCGGCGATCGAGTTCAGCGGGCGCTGGGCCCGCGCCACCGCTGCCCTGGCTGGTGACGATGTCACGGTTGATGACGGCCAGTTCACTGGCGATGTTGTTGAGCTGCTCCACCGACGTTGACAACGCACCACGTGCATTGCGCTGCACGGCGGAGATGCCGTCTTGGTACTGCTGCGCGGCGTTGAGCAACACGCCGCCCTGGGTCCTGAGGGCCGAGATCGCCGCCGCATCGTTCGGTTTGCGGGCCAGCGTGGCCAGGCTGGTGAAGAAATCGTTGACCGGCTTGTCCAGGGCCAAGGTGGCATCGGCAGCCTGGCGGTCCAGCGAGGCCAGCCCGTCGGCCACGGTGCCGTTGAAGGCGGTGGTCCCCGCCTGGGTGACGCGCTGCTGCTGCAGCAGTGCGCTCCACTCCCGACTGAAGCCATTGACGCTGACGCCGCTGCCCAGCAAGGGCGCGCCGTTGCCCATCACCTGCTCAGTAGCGATGTCGAGCTTGCGCCGGGTGTAGCCCGCTACGGCCTGCCCGTTGACGTTCTGTGACGTCAGGTTGATGCCGGCCTGTGCGTTCTGCAGTGCCGACAGGGCCGTGTTTGCGATCGAATTGGCGTTCATGGGGTGGGTGGTTTGCTGTGGCCTCAGAGAGATTGACGGCGGCGGCGCGGAAAACGGTTAGCGCCGGCAAGCGTCAGGGCGCGTTCTGGTACGCGGCCACGCCCTTCATCCAACGCCCCAAGGAGGCGCCCAAGCCAAGGCCACCCACCGAAGCGATGGTGGCGGCCAACTGGTCATCGGCGAGTTGCAGATAGCCGGCCGAGGAACTGGGGGCTTCGTCTCCGCTCAGGCTTTCCGAACGCACCTGGGCAAGCAGCTGCCGCACCAGCAGTTGCTCGAACTGCCGGCCGATCGCATCGGGCGCCGCGCCGGCGGCTGTCGCCTTGGGCGCGGAGATAGCGGTCGGATTGACGTCGACGCTGGGGCGCATGGCCCAGGGCTGGATCACGCTCATCTCAAATCACCTCAATGTCGGCTTGCAGGGCGCCGGCGGTTTTCATCGCCTGCAGGATCGAAATCAGATCGTTGACGTTGGCGCCCAGCAGGTTCAGCCCGCGGACCACCTCTTCCAGCGATGCAGCTGCAGGCAAGGCAATCAGCGCGGCCTTCGGCTGCTCGATGGATGCGGAATCCTGCGTGGTCACGGCCGTCTCCCCTCGAGAGAACGGTTGCGGCTGACTGACCTGCGGCTCCTTGCCGACGCGGATCGTCAGAGAGCCGTGCGACACGGCACAGGGTTCGACGGTCACCAGCTGGTTCATCACCACCGAGCCGGTGCGGGCATTGACGATGACGCGCGGCCCGACCGCCTCGGTCTCGACGCGCACCTGCTCGAGCTGCGACAGGAAGGCCATGCGCGCACCGGCGTCGACGGGCAGGCGCACACGCAGAAAGCGGGCATCAACAGGCATGGCCACACCCGCACCGAAGCGCTTCTCGATCGCCTCCAGGGCGTTTTGCATCAGCGTGAAGTCGCTGCGGGCCAGCTCGATCTGGATCATCTCCTGATCCAGCTGGCCAGGAACCGCTCGCTCCACCGAAGCGCCACCGGGAATGCGGCCCGCCGACAGCTGATTGACCTGTACCGAAGCACCGCCGCCGCCTGCACCAGCGCCGCCCACCACGATGTTGCCCTGGGCCATGCCGTAGACCTGC
>CANHOE010000118.1 GCA_947462175.1 Burkholderiales bacterium
CAGTGAGCGTTGCTGGCGAGAGAAGGGCGCCGCCTCGTTGTCGCCCTCGATGAAGTACTGGCGGATCTCGGGGCGGATGAACTCGAACAGATAGCGCATGTGCCCGATGACCGGGTAGTTGCGCAGCACCGAGTGCGTGCCCTGCAACGTGTCGCGCAGCCCCAGCAGCACCAGCGCAGCAAAGAGCAGCGGCAACACCCAGGCCCAGCCGCTGGGCATCTTCATCATCAACGACAGCGACAGGCTCAGCACGAGCCCGACAGCGCAGAGGAACCACCCCGAATAGCGCAGCGGGAAGTGTCGGTTCAGTTTTTCGAGCCAGGTGGGCATAGACCGTCCTCCAGACAGGAAGTAGCACCGCGCGCCAGCTTGCACGCACGACATCGTAGCCACGCAACGCCACCCTCGATGCAGCGAACTGGCCTGGGAACACGCACTGCATACATGGACCGGTCGGTCTGATCGCTAGAATTCGCTCCAGCGCTGATTTGCTCCGGCTTGCGGGCGCTCTACAAACCCAGCTAAAAACAGGAACGACGGGCGCCTCCCGTCAGACATCAAGATGCTTCGTTTCGCTACGCGGTTGGCCCGTGAGGCCCATCGACGACTCCTTCCATGAGCTCGCTGGGGCATGTTGCTCCCCAATCGATGGCGTTCGCGCAAGCATTGCCGCTGCGCAGTGGCGCGGTGCTGCGCGACTACACGCTGATGTACGAAACCTACGGCACGCTGAATGCCGAGCGCAGCAATGCGGTGCTGGTATGCCATGCACTGAACGCCAGCCACCATGTCGCGGGCCGCTACGAAGGCGACCCCAAAAGCACCGGCTGGTGGGACAACCTGATCGGCCCGGGCAAGCCGCTGGACACCGATCGCTTCTTCGTCATCGGCGTCAACAACCCCGGCTCGTGCTTCGGTTCGACCGGCCCCACACACCTCAACCCGGCAACGCAGCAGCCCTACGGCGCCGACTTCCCGGTGGTCACGGTCGAGGACTGGGTCGACGCGCAGGTTCGGCTGTGCGACGCGCTGGGTGTCGACAAGCTCGCCGCGGTGATCGGCGGCAGCCTGGGTGGCATGCAGGCGCTGTGCTGGTCCATGCGCTACCCGCAGCGTCTGCAGCACTGCATCGCGATCGCCACCGCGCCCAACCTGTCGGCGCAGAACATTGCCTTCAATGAAGTGGCGCGCCGGGCCATCGTCACCGACCCCGATTTCCATGGCGGCCACTATCTCGCGCATGGCGTGGTGCCCAAGCGCGGGCTGCGCGTAGCGCGAATGATCGGCCACATCACCTACCTGAGCGACGACACGATGGACGCCAAGTTCGGCCGCACCTTGCGTGCCGCGCTGGGAGCCGATGCAGGCGCCGTTGACACGCCGCGCTACACCACCCAGGACATCGAGTTCGAGATCGAGAGCTACCTGCGCTACCAGGGCGACAAGTTCAGTGAGTATTTCGATGCCAACAGCTACCTGTTGATCACGCGGGTGCTCGACTACTTCGACCCGGCGCGCGAACACGGCGGCGATTTGTCAGCGGCATTTGCCTCGGCCACGGCGAAATTCCAGATCATCAGCTTCACCACCGACTGGCGCTTCTCGCCAGGCCGCTCGCGCGAGATCGTCAAGGCGCTGCTCGACAACCGTCTCGACGTGAGTTACGCCGAGATCGCCGCGCCGCACGGCCACGATGCCTTTCTGCTCGATGACGCGCGTTACCACGGCGTGCTGCGCGCGCGCTTCGATCGCATCGCCCGCGAGATTGAAACGGCTTCACGCGCGCTCGGCGGCGTGAGGATCGCAACATGAGCGCGCCGGGCCGCTCCCAAGCGCTCATCACGCCGCGTGCAGCGCGGAGGGTCATCCGGTGAGCGATCGTCACGACCTCGAACTGATCGCCGCTCTGGTCCCCCACAGGTCGCGGGTGCTGGACCTGGGCTGCGGCTCCGGCGAGACGCTGGCCTACCTGCGCGACCGCCGGGAGTGCACCGGCTACGGCATTGAAATCGCCGATGCGAATGTGCTGGCCTGTGAGCAGCGTGGGGTCAATGCGATCCAGCTGAACCTCGAAGAGGGTCTGGCCATCTTCGACGACCAGAGCTTCGATGTGGTACTGCAGATCGACACGCTGCAGCACCTGCGCAACACCGAGCGCATGCTGATGGAAACGGCGCGCGTGGGCCGCATCGGCATCGTCAGCTTCCCGAACTTCGCGCACTGGGCGAACCGGCTCAGCGTGGTGCGTGGTCGGATGCCGGTGACGAAGGCACTGCCCTACGAGTGGTACGACACCCCGAACATCCGCGTCAGCACGTATGCCGATTTCGAGGTGCTGGCACGCCGCTGCGGGCTGCGCATCCTCGATGCGTTCGGCATCCAGCAGGGTGAGTGCGTGCGGCGTTGGCCGAACCTGATGGCCAGCGTCGCGGTCTTCAAGTTCGAGCGCGCGTAGCGCCACCTGCCGGCGCCTTCAGCGCGGGGCTGCCCAGGCAGGCGTCGATGGTCTGGGTGCCGGCCTTGACGAGGTCGAACGCGGTCGGGTCGAGCAGCCAGTTGGTGATGGGTTGGTCATCGTTGTGCGCAGGGCATGCACCAGGCTGTTGCGCACCTCGAGCAGCGGATCGACAAGACCCGGGTCGGCCGAGCGATGAATCTGCCCTTCCAACGGCAGCGTCGTCCTTGGTTCTGCGTGCCATGGGATGCGTCCAGATTGCCAGAACATACAGACCTGAATGTTTGTAGACTGGTTCTTCTTCGGTCGGACAGTGATCCGAACCAACCTGCCTTCTGTTCGCTTGGCGCGTGCAAGGCTTCCCTACAGGACGATGTCGCATGCCTGCGCAGACAAGAGCTGGATTCCCAATCGCAGCGTTGGTAACGACTCTCCTTTGTGCTTCGGTAGGACCTGGGTTATCGGGCTGCGGCGCGAAGACAGGTGAGGCAGGCGCAGCCGCTGCGGCCAGTGCCCCTGCACCGGCGGTTGGCGTGATCACCGTGGCGCCGCAATCGGTGGGGCTGACCAGCGAGTTGCCGGGCCGACTGGAAGCCACTCGCATCGCCCAGGTGCGGGCGCGCGCCGCCGGCATCCTGCTCAAGCGCACGTTCCGCGAAGGCAGCGACGTGAAGGCGGGCCAATTGCTTTTCCAGATCGATGCCGCGCCTTATCGCGCGCAGCTGCAAAGTGCCCAGGCTGCACAGGCGCGCGCCGAGGCCAACCGGGAGCAGGCGGCCGCGCAGGCCGAGCGCTACAAGCCGCTGCTCGAAGCCAACGCGATCAGCAAGCAGGACTATGTCAACGCGGTCGCAGCGTTCAAGCAGGCCGATGCCGACGTCGCATCGGCACGCGCTGCTGTCACCACCGCCCAGATCAACCTGGGTTACGCATCGGTGACCTCGCCGATCTCGGGCCGCATCGGCCGCGCGCTGGTCACCGAAGGCGCGCTGGTCGGTCAGGGCGACGCCACGCCACTGGCCCTGGTACAGCAGATCGATCCGATGTACGTGAACTTCACCCAGTCGACCACCGAGGTGCTGCGGCTGCGCAAGTCAATCGACGCTGGCAAGCTGCAACGCAGCGGTGCGGCCGAGGCCGGCACGGTGCAGGTGGTGCTCGAGGACGGCACGGTCTACGGTGCGCCGGGCAAGCTGCTGTTCTCCGACCTGACGGTGGACACCACGTCGGGCCAGATCACCTTGCGCGCCGAAGTGCCCAACCCTGCCGGCCTGTTGCTGCCCGGTACCTATGTGCGTGTCAGGGTGCAGCAAGCGCAGGCAAGTGACGCCGTGCTGTTGCCACAACAGGCCGTGACGCGCTCGCCGCAAGGTGACAGCGTGCTGGTGGTGGCTGCCGATGGCAGCTTCGCGCCACGCCCGGTGAAGATCGGCGGCTCACAAGGCGGCCAATGGGTCGTGCTCGACGGGCTGAAGGCCGGCGATCAGGTCATGGTCGACGGATTCCAGAAGCTGCGCGGCGTGAAGGTAGTGAAGCCCGTGCCATGGCAGCCCGCGGCGTCGGCGGCCGCAGCGTCCTCGCCCAAGTCAGCGAACTGAGGGCCCCGCGATGGCCCAGTTCTTCATCAACCGACCCATCTTCGCCTGGGTCATCGCACTGTTCATCCTGCTGATCGGCGGCGTCGCCATCACCCAACTGCCGATTGCACAGTACCCGCCGGTGGCGCCGCCGGCGATCGTGGTCAACGTCACCTATCCCGGCGCCTCGGCAAAGACGCTGGAAGAGACCGTCATCGCCGTCATCGAGCGGGAGATGAACGGCTCGCCGGGCCTGATCTACATGGAGTCGGTCAGCCAGGCCGACGGCACCGGCTCGATCACGCTGAGCTACGAGCCCGGCACCATTCCAGACCTCGCTCAGGTCGATGTGCAGAACCGGCTGGCCCGCGCCGCGCCGCGGCTGCCGCAGTCGGTGACGCAGCAAGGCGTGCGCGTCGACAAGGCGAATCCGAACTTCCTGCTGTTCATCATCCTGTCGAGCACCGATGGCTCGCTCGATCCGATCGCACTCGGCGACTACGCGGCGCGCAATGTGGTGCCCGAGATCCAGCGTGTTTCCGGCGTCGGACAGGCCACGCTGTTCGGCACCGAGCGCGCCATGCGCATCTGGATCGACCCGGCCAAGCTGGTGGGCCTGAAGTTGTCGGCGGCCGATGTGAATGCGGCCATCGCCGCGCAGAACGCGCAGGTCGCCTCAGGCACCATCGGAGACCTGCCCAATACCGCCGACCAGTCGATCTTCGCAACCGTGGTGGTGAAAGGCCAGCTGACCTCCGCCGAGGACTTCGGCAACATCCTTTTGCGCGCCAATCCGGATGGCTCGCGGGTGCTTCTGAAGGACGTGGCACGTGTCGAACTCGGCGCGCAGACCTACGGCGCGCGCAGCGCGCGTTTGAACGGTGCGCCGTCCAGCGGCGTCGGGGTGCAGCTGTCGCCCACCGCCAATGCCCTCGCCACCGCCAACGCAGTGAAGAAACGCCTGGCCGAGCTGGCGCCGTACTTCCCGCACGGGGTCAAGGCCACCATCCCGTACGACAGCTCGCTCTTCATCAGCATCTCGGTGAAGCAGGTCGTCGAGACGCTGGTCGAGGCGGTGGTGCTGGTGTTCCTGGTGATGTTCCTGTTCCTGCAGAACATCCGCTACACGCTGATTCCCACCTTGGTGGTGCCGATCGCGCTGATGGGCAGCTTCGCATCGTTGCTGGCGTTGGGCTTTTCGATCAACGTGCTGACGATGTTCGGCATGGTACTGGTGATCGGCATCGTGGTGGACGATGCCATCGTGGTGGTCGAGAACGTCGAGCGGATCATGAGCGAGGAAGGGCTGTCGCCAGTGGCGGCCACCCGCAAGGCCATGGGTCAGATCTCGGGCGCGATCGTCGGCGTGACGGTAGTGCTGATCTCGGTGTTCGTGCCGCTGGCCTTCTTCAGCGGGGCCGTGGGCAATATCTACCGGCAGTTCTCGGCGGTGATGGTGAGTGCGATCGCGTTCTCGGCCTTCCTTGCGCTCACCCTGACGCCTGCGCTCTGCGCCACCTTGCTGAAGCCGGTAGAGGCGGGGCATCACCACGCGAAGGCTGGTTTCTTCGGCTGGTTCAACCGCGGCTTCTCGCGCACCGCCAAGGGCTATGAAGGCACGGTGGCGCGCATCCTGAAGCGCGCTGGGCGCTACATGGTCATCTACGCCGCGATCATCGGAGCCGTGGTGGTGATGTTCGGTCGGCTGCCGACCTCGTTCATCCCGAACGAAGACCAGGGCAACATTCTGGTCAACGTGCAGCTGCCACCAGGCGCTACGCAAGCCCGCACGACCGAGGTGATGAAGCAGGTCGAGGACTACATGCTGAAGCAGCCCGACGTGGAGAGCATCGTCAGCGTACTCGGCTTCAGCTTCGCAGGCACGGGCCAGAACGCGGCGCTGGGCTTCGTCACGCTGAAGAACTGGGACGATCGCCCGGGCACGGAGCGCAGCGCACAGGCGCTGGTGGCGCGGGCCTTCGGTGCGTTGGGTCAGATCCGCGATGCGTTCATCTTTCCGGTCAGCCCGCCGGCGATCCGCGAGCTGGGCCGCTCGAACGGCTTCGCGATGCGGCTGCAAGACCGCGGCGGCAATGGCCATGACGCGCTGCTGGCCGCACGCAACCAGCTGCTGGGCATGGCAGCGAAGAACCCGCTGCTGATGTCGGTGCGCCCCGACGGGCTGGAAGACGCACCGCAGCTGCAACTCGACATCGACCGCGACAAGGCCGGCGCCCTGGGCGTGAACTTCGCGGCCATCAACACCACGCTGTCCACGGCCCTGGGCTCGTCGTATGTCAACGATTTCCCGAACGCGGGCCGGCTGCAGCGGGTGGTGGTACAGGCCGATGCACCGGCGCGGATGCAGCCCGATGACCTGCTGCAGCTCAACGCGCTGAATACCTCCGGCCAGCCGGTACCGCTGTCGGCCTTCACGACCACCCGCTGGATCAACGGGCCGATGCAGACGGTGCGCTACAACGGCTATCCCGCCATGCGCATCCAGGGCGAGCCGGCACCCGGCGTGAGCAGTGGCGCAGCACTGGCCGAAATGGAGAAGCTGGCGGCGCAGCTGCCCGCGGGCTTCGCCTACGAATGGACCGGCCCCTCGCGCGAAGAGAAGCTCTCCGGCTCGACAGCGCTGATCCTGTTTGCCTTCTCGCTGCTGTCGGTGTTCCTGTGCCTGGCGGCGTTGTACGAGAGCTGGACCATCCCGCTGGCGGTGATTCTGGTGGTGCCGCTGGGTGTGCTGGGGGTCGTGCTCGGCATCAGCTTTCGCGGCCTGGAAAACGATGTTTTCTTCAAGGTCGGATTGATCACGATCATCGGTCTGTCGGCCAAGAACGCGGTGCTGATCATCGAGTTCGCGAAAGACCTGCACGCCGAGGGCAAGGGCGTGGTCGAGGCGGTGCTGGAAGCGGCGCACCTGCGCTTCCGGCCCATCCTGATGACCTCGATCGCATTCATCCTGGGTGTGCTGCCACTCGTGATTGCCAGTGGTGCGGGCTCGGCCAGCCAGCGCGCCATCGGCACCGGCGTGATGGGCGGCATGATCTCAGCGACCCTGCTGGCGGTGTTCTTCGTGCCGGTGTTCTATGTGGTCGTGATGAAGGTGTTCGGGCGGCGCAGGCCACCGCCTGCGAGCAATGGCACCGTGGGGACAGGTTCGGAGGCAGCCCCATGAAGCCCGCAGGACATCGACCCCTGTCGCTCCCCATGGCGCGGCTCACGCTGCTGATGCTCGCTGCTGTCAGCATGGCCGGTTGCTCCTTCATCCCCACCCATGTGCGCCCGGAGGCGCCGGTGCCGAGCACCTACCCGGGCGACAGCGCAACCGGCACACCCACGGGTCCAGCCGCCGCCGACATCGAATGGCAGCGCTATTTCAGTGATCCACGCCTGCAGCGCCTGATCGAGACCGCGCTGCAGCACAACCGCGACATGCGGATCGCAGTGTTGAACATCGAGCAGGCCCGTGCGCAGTACCAGGTGCGGCGCGCCGACGAGTGGCCCACCGTCAACGCCGGCGCCACGGCATCGCGGCAACCCAGGGTGGGCGACAACGGCGGCGGCGGCGGC
>CANHOE010000119.1 GCA_947462175.1 Burkholderiales bacterium
GCGGCCGCCCTCGCTTCATGTCCATACTCGTCATTTCACTGTCGCCGCGTCCCCGCCTGCGCAGCCGCCATGCCCATATGGCTACGCCCGGCACATCGGCGGCCGATGTCGAGTTCGATTACCAGCTCAGCAACGACGGCTTCACGCCCATCAACCAGGGGCGCTGTGCGGCGCATCTTTTGCCCAAGGCCGACAGCGTGATCGCCGTGGTCGGCGAAGGAGACGTCGCCTGGCACCGCATCACCCTGCCGAAAGCCCCGTCGGCACGGCTGCACGCCGCACTCACAGGCGTGCTTGAAGAGGCCTTGCTCGACGATGCCGAGGCCACGCACCTGGCGCTCGCGCCGGGCGCGGTTGCCGGTCAAGCGACGTGGGTCGCAGCGGTCAACCGCAGCTGGTTGCGCGGCGAGTTGGCCGCCCTGGAGCGCCATCGCGTGTTCGTTGACCGTGTCGTTCCATCGGCCTGGCCCGACATCCCCGCGACAGGTCATTTCAGCGAGGAGGGCAGCGGAGCCACGGTGAATGTCAGCGGCACCGCCCGTCAGGACGTGGCACTGACCTGGTCACACGCCGAAGGCGTAGCGATGCTGCGCTTGCAAGGCGGTCTGGCGCGTGCGCTGCTGCCTGCGGAATTGCCCCTCGATGCCCGCTGGACGGCGACGGCCGAAGTGGCGACCGTGGCAGAGCGCTGGCTGGGCTCTCCGGTGACGGTCGTGTCAACCGCAGAGCGCGCCTTGCAGGCCACGCGAACCTTGTGGAATCTTCGTCAGTTCGATCTGGCAGCCCGCCACCGCGGCACCCGCGCCGCACGCGATGTCTGGCGGCGCTGGCTGAGCCCGGGATGGCGACCGGTGCGCTATGGGCTGCTGGCCTTGCTGGCGGTGCAGGTGCTGGGCCTGAATGTCTGGGCCTGGCACCAGCGTTCCGAACTGAATTCACAACGGCAGACGATGGTCATGCTGCTGCAGACCACCTTCCCGCAGGTCAGCGCAGTACTGGATGCACCACTTCAGATGCAGCGCGAAGTGGATGTTCTGCGCGCTGGAGCCGGTCGCCTGTCGGCCACCGATTTCGAGCCAATGCTGCTCGCTGCAGCTGCCGCCTGGCCCGACGGTCAACCGCCGGTAGACAACCTGCGCTACGAATCGGGCCGGCTCACCCTGGCGGCCACTGGCTGGAGCGACGCCGAGATCGCGCAGTTCCGCAGCCAGCTGCAGCCAGCGGGATGGCAGGTCGAAGCGAGCGAGGGCCGCATCAGCCTGAGCCGAGCATCCACGGGGACAACACCATGAGTCGCCCTGTCAGCAACCCAGCCACCGCAGCGAATGGCCGCAGCAGCAGCCTGATGCAGACCGCGTGGATCGCGACGCGCGACACGCTTCAGGCCCGCTGGAGTGCGCTGGCAGCCCGGGAGCGGACCGGGCTGACCGCCGCCGCGGTGCTCATTGGCGCTTTTCTTCTTTGGAGCGTGGCCATCCAGCCGGCTTGGCGCACGCTGCGCGAGGCGCCGAGCCGCATCGACCAGCAGGGCACCCAGCTTCAGGTCTTGAGACGGATGGCCGCCGAGGCGACCGAATTGCGCGCGATTGCACCGATCTCAAGCGCCCAGTCCAGCGCGGCACTCCAAGGAGCCACGGCCCGATTGGCCGGTCGCGCGACGCTGCAGTTGCAAGGTGATCGCGCCACGGTCTCCTTCAACGGCCTGTCCGGCGATGAATTTCGCGACTGGCTGGCCGAGGTGCGCAGTGCCGCCCGCGCACGCGCCACCGAGGTACAGCTCACGCGCGGTGCGCAGGGTTATGCCGGTACGCTGGTGCTGAGTCTGGGCGGTAGCCGATGAAGCGCTTTTCAGCGAGTCGACTGGGGCTGCCGGTGACGCGGTTGGGCGGTCGTCGTGCAGCCTTTCAGGACAGCGTGGCCGTCTCGCGCTGGGCAGAATCGACCCACGCGGAGGCAGCCTGGGGACGCGCCCGCGCGGGTGGCATTCGCTGGGCTTGGGCCGGGGCCATCAGCGGCACGATGGTCGCGCTGATCTGCTTCGCACCGGCCAGCTGGCTGGCCGAGGCGATCTCCGCCGCGACCGCTCAGCGGCTGCTGCTCTCCGATGCGCGTGGCAGTGTCTGGTCGGGCAGTGCGGTGCTGGTGCTGACCGGCGGGCCAGGCAGCCGCGACGCGGCCGCCCTGCCGGGACGGCTGAACTGGACGGTACGTCCGCGCGGCTTGGCGCTGGAGACCGTTCTCACACAGACATGCTGCCTGCACGGCGATGTGACCATCGTCTGGGCTCCGCGCTTCAGTGGCTACACCGTGACGCTGAAACCGCCCACTGGCTGGGTCGGTCAGTGGCCCAGCGCCTGGCTGGCAGGTCTGGGCACACCCTGGAACACCTTGCGCCTTGGCGGCACCACACAACTGCTGTCGACAGGCCTGACGATCGATTCAGCGCAGGGCCGCTGGCGCCTGACGGGCGGACTCGATATCGAGTTGCTGCACGCGTCGTCCCGTTTGTCTACGCTGGAGACGCTTGGAAGCTATCGGCTCTCGGTTCAGGGCGAGCCGGCGGACGGCCAGCGCAGCAGTATCGGCAACGGCCTGCCGGCAGGCGCTGCGACGATCACGCTGTCCACGATGGAGGGGGCTTTGCTGCTGAGTGGCAACGGCACCTGGGGAATGGCCGGACTGCGCTTTCAGGGCGAGGCCAGCGCTGTCGACCCCGACGACGCTGCGCTCGGCAACCTGCTGAACATCATCGGACGGCGCGACGGCGCGCGGTCCGTCATTTCGATCGGATAGCCATGAATCCTCGTCCCCATACTCTGCTGCCGCGCTGCTGGCACCGACACGCGTCGCGCGTCGGGACCGGCGCAGTCTGCATGCCGTTGACGCTGTCATTGCTGGTATCTCCGCTGGCGGCATTTCCAACGGCAGCAGGCGCGCAGGTCGCCACGCCCGAAGTGGTAGCCAGCCGCTTCCGAGGCGATCCGGTGACGCTGAATTTCGTCAACGCCGACATCGAGGCAGTGTCGCGGGCCATGGCAGCCATCCTGCGCCAGCAGTTCGTCGTCGACCCGCGCGTCAAGGGCACGATGACGCTGTACAGCGAAAAGGCGCTGGCGCCCCACGAGGCGTACCTGAATTACCTGGCCGCGCTGCGCGGCCAGGGCTATACCGTCGTTGAAGTGGGTGGCCTGTTCAAGGTGGTGCCCGAAGCCGACGCCAAGCTGCAGTCGGGCACGGTGTCGGTGGGCGACGTCAACCGCCGCGGTGACCAGGTGCTGACGCAGATCTATCGGCTGACGCACGAGAACGCCAACAACCTGGTGCCAGTGCTGCGTCCTCTGATCAGCCCCAACAACACCATCAACGCGAACCCGGGCAACAACACGCTGGTCATCACCGATTACGCCGACAACCTGCAGCGCATCGGCAAGATCATCGCGGCCATGGACACACCCTCAACGGGCGATGTCGAAGTCATCACCCTCAAGCACGCCGTGGCCAGCGACATCGCGGTGCTGGTGCAACGGCTGACAGATTCAGCCGGCGGTGCGGCCCCCGGCACCCCAGGCGCCACCGGCGCATCGGTGCTGGTCGATCCACGCAGCAATTCGCTGCTGGTGCGCGCGCCGAACCCGGCGCGGCAGGCGGCCGTTCGCGCATTGGTCGACAAGCTCGACCAGCCGGTCCAGGGCGGCAACGCGGCCGGCAACATCTGGGTGGTCTACCTGAAGAACGCCGATGCGACGAAGCTGGCCGCCGTGCTGCGCGCGGCCTACAGCGGCAATGGCGCCTCCGTTAGCAGCAGTGCGAGCCCGTCGTCAGGCGGCACACCGTCGACGCAAAGTCTGGTCAACGCCCTCAGCGGCCAGGGCGGCTCCACCCAGGCCACCGCACCGGTGACACCGTCGGCGGGTCCATCGACCGGTGGCTTCGTGCAGGCCGATCCGGCCACGAACGCACTCATCATCACCGCACCCGAGCCGATGTATCGCCAGCTGCGCGCCATGATCGACCAGCTCGATGCGCGGCGCGCGCAGGTGTTCATCGAGACCATGATCGTGGAGGTCAGCGGCGACGACTCGGCCGACTTCGGCTTCCAGTGGCAGGCGTTGGGCAACGTGAACGGCCGCTACATCGGGGGCCTGGGCACCAACTTCGGCACCGGCGGCGTCAACATCAAGGCCAACGCGGCCGCGACCACGGTGACTGGCGCGCTGGCGGGCATCGGGGAAGGCTTCAACATCGGCGTGGTGCGCCAGATCGGCAACAACTACGGCCTGTCCGCAATCGCGCGGGCGCTGCAATCGCGCGCCGACACCAACATCGTGTCGACACCGAATCTGGTCACGCTGGACAACGAAGAAGCAAAGATCATCGTCGGCAGCAATGTGCCCTTCATCACCGGCCAGTACACCAACACCGGCAGCGGCAGCTCGACGGTCAGCCCGTTCCAGACCATCGAGCGCAAGGACGTCGGCATCACACTGCGCATCCGCCCGCAGATCGGCGAGAACGGCACGGTGCGCATGACGCTTTTCCAGGAGTCCTCGAGCCTGGCTTCTGGCACGGCACCGGGCACGTCGAGCGCTGGCCCGACGACCAACAAGCGCTCGATCGAATCGACCGTGGTGGTCGATGACGGGCAGATCATCGTGCTCGGCGGCCTGATCGAGGACACCTTCACGGTGGACAAGTCGCAGGTGCCGATCCTCGGCGACATCCCGTACCTGGGCGCCCTGTTCCGCAGCGAGTCGCGCACCAAGAAGCGCACCAACCAGATGGTGTTCCTGCGGCCCGTCGTGATGCGCGACGCCACGGCGTCGAACAGCCTGTCGATCGACCGCTATGAGTTGCTGCGCGGCGAGCAGAAGGACGTGAGGATCCCCTCCAACCTGCTGCTGCCGCTCAATGGCGTGCCAGTGGTTCCGCCGCTGAAAGCGGTAGAGGACCCAGCTCAGCCGATCTCGCCGCCGTCGAACCGCCCACCGCCGACCGGCCCGGCATCGAACCTGCCAGCCGGCAGCAACTGAGGCGAGACACGCCATGGCCAGCCGCCATCCCCTGCCCTACGCCTATGCGCGGGCGCACACCGTGCTGCTCGAAGACGAGGGCGATCGCCTGGTGCTGTGGGCGCCTGAGACCGTGTCGCTGTCGGCGCTGGCCGAGGTGCTGCGGCTTTACGACGTGGACGCGCTGGAACGCGAAGCTGCAAGCACGCTGGCCAACCGCATTTCGGTCGCCTATGCCGGCAGCGAATCGAGTGCTGCAACCGTGATCGGCGAGGTCGAAAGTGCGGTGGACCTGAGCCGGATGATGCAGGAGCTGCCGGCCATCGAGGACCTGCTCGAAGCCTCGAACGATGCGCCGATCATCCGCATGCTGAATGCCCTGCTGACGCAGGCCGCGAAGGACGGCGCCAGCGACATCCACATCGAACCCTACGAACGCTCGAGCTCGGTGCGCTTTCGCGTCGACGGCACGCTGCGCGAAGTGGTACAGCCCAACAAGGCGCTGCATGCGGCGCTGATCTCGCGGCTGAAGATCATGGCCGAGCTCGACATCTCCGAGAAGCGCCTGCCGCAGGACGGCCGCATCTCACTGCGCATCGGCGGCCGTGCGGTCGACGTGCGCGTCAGCACACTGCCGTCGTCGTATGGCGAGCGTGCGGTGCTGCGCTTGCTCGACAAGGGCGAATCGAAGTTCACGCTCGAAGGCCTGGGCATGAGCGGCGATGTGCTGACCAGCTTCGATCGACTGGTGCAGCAGCCACATGGCATCGTTCTGGTCACCGGACCCACCGGATCGGGAAAGACGACCACGCTGTATGCCTCGCTAGGCCGCATCGACACCTCCACCACGAACGTGCTGACGGTGGAAGACCCCGTGGAATACGAGCTCGGCGGCATCGGCCAGACGCAGGTCAACCCGAAGATCGACCTGACCTTCGCGAAGGCCTTGCGCGCGATCCTGCGGCAGGACCCGGACGTGATCATGATCGGCGAGATCCGCGACTACGAGACCGCCCAGATCGCGATCCAGGCATCGCTGACCGGCCACCTGGTGCTCGCCACGCTGCACACCAACGATGCGCCGAGCGCCGTCACGCGGCTGACGGACATGGGCGTCGAGCCGTTCCTGCTCAGTTCCAGCCTGCTGGGCGTGCTGGCGCAGCGGCTGGTGCGCAAGCTGTGCGTGCATTGCAAGAAGGTCGATGCGCAGGGGCGCTATCACCCTGTGGGCTGTGCTGAATGCGGACACAGCGGCTACAAGGGCCGCACCGGTGTCTACGAAATGATGGTCGCCGACGACAAGGTGCGCTCGCTGATCCACAGCCGCGCCGCCGAATCGCAGCTTTTTGTCGCAGCTGAAGCGGCCGGCCTGCGCTCCATGCGCGAGGACGGCGAGCGGCTGGTCGCTGAAGGCATCACCTCGCCCGAGGAAGTGATGCGCGTGACAAGGGAATGAGCCCCCCAGTCGCTTCGCTCCTGCCCCCAAGGGGCGCCAACCTGGTGGCCGGGGAACCCGTCCACGGTTGTTGCTTGATAAGCGCCTCGCTGCGCTTGCTGATCGGTGCCAGCACGTATGCCTGCTTATAAATTCGAGGCGCTGACCGCTGGGGGCAAATCGACCACTGGCATCGTCGAAGCCGACAACGCGCGTGCTGCGCGCGCACAGTTGCGGTCGCAAGCATTGGTGCCGCTGGAGGTCACCCAGGTCGCGTCGGCGGGCACCCAGGGTCAGGGCCTGCGTTTCACGGCGCGGGTGTTCTCGACGACCGGCTTGGCGGTGTGGACGCGCCAGCTGGCAGGCCTGGTCGGCAGCGGTCTGCCGCTGGAACGCGCGCTGACCGCACTGAGCGACGAGGCCGAAGACCCGCGCCAGCGGGAGCTGGTGGCCCACCTGCGCTCGGAGGTCAATGCCGGCTCGCCGTTCGCCCGTGCGCTCGGCAGCGCCGAGCGGGAGTTCGACGACGTCTACCGTGGCGTCGTTGCTGCTGGTGAGCAAAGCGGTGCGCTGGGACAGGTGCTGGAGCGCTTGGCCGACGACCTGGAGGAGCGCCAGGCGCTGAAGGCCAAGCTGATCGGTGCGACGCTGTACCCGGCGATCGTGTCGGTGATCGCACTGGTGATCGTGATATTCCTGGTCACCTATGTGGTGCCGCAGGTCGCCTCGGTGTTCACCAGTTCGAAGCGCGCACTGCCTGCGCTGACCATTGCGATGCTGAACACCAGCAGCTTTTTGCGCAGCTACGGTTGGCTGCTGCTGCTGGCGATCGGTGCGGGCGTCGGCACCTTGCTGCTGATGCTGCGCAACCCACTGTTCCGCGAGCGCTTCGACGCCGGTTGGCTGAACCTGCCGCTGATCGGCCGGCTCGCGCGTGGCTACAACGCAGCGCGTTTCGCCGGCACGCTGGCGATGTTGGCCGGCGCTGGCGTGCCGATCCTGAAGGCCCTGCAAGCGGCGGCCGAAACGCTGTCGAACCAGGCGATGCGCAGCGACGCGCTCGATGCACTGGTACGGGTGCGCGAAGGCGCACCCCTGGCAGCAGCACTCGCCGGCAAGAAGCGCTTCCCGGGCCTGCTGGCGATGTTCGCGCGACTCGGCGA
>CANHOE010000120.1 GCA_947462175.1 Burkholderiales bacterium
AATACCTGCCCGAACGTTGGCAGGGGCGTCGGTGGCTGTCGGGCTTCACCGGGTCTGTGGGGACGCTGATCGTCACCGCCGATATCGCCGTGCTGTTCGCCGACAGCCGCTACTGGGTACAGGCAGAGGCCGAACTGGCGGGCAGCGAGATCGCGCTGGAGAGGATCCCGACCGGTGCCGCGACGCACCCGATCGACTGGCTGGCCACGCATGTGCCTGCGGGCCAGACGGTCGGCGTCGACGGCGAGGTGCTGGGTCTGGCCGCCGCGCAGCGGCTGCACCGTACGCTGCAGGCTGCCGGCATTGCGCTGCGCACCGACTTCGACGTGCTCGCGCAGGTGTGGCCTGATCGACCGGGGCTGCCTGAGGCGCCGATCTACGAGCATCTCGCGCCGCAAGCGACCGAATCGCGTACCGAACGTCTGGCGCAAGTGCGACTCGACATGGCGACGCTGGGTGCCACGCACCACTTCATCTCGACGCTCGACGACCTCGCCTGGCTGTTCAACCTACGCGGCACGGACGTCCCCCACAACCCGGTGTTTCTCGCGCATGCCTTGATCGATGCGCAGCAGGCCGTGCTGTACACGGCCGATGGCAAGGTGTCGACGGCGCTTCAAGCGGTACTGGGCGCCGATGGCGTGCGCGTCGAGTCCTATGCCCGCGCCGGTCCGGCCCTGGCCGGATTGCCCACCGATGCACGTCTGCTGATCGACCCGCGTCGCGTCACACTCGGCCTGCGCCAACAGGTGTGCGACGGCGTGCGAGTGATCGAAGCGACCAACCCCAGCACCTTGCGCAAGAGTCGCAAGAGCGCGGCAGAAGTCGCCCACATCCGCCAGGCGATGGCGCAGGACGGCGCCGCGATGTGCGAGTTCTATGCGTGGTTCGAGCAAACCCTGGCCGATCCGGCACATGCCAGTCGCCTCACTGAACTGACAGTCGACGAACGGCTGAGCAGCGCGCGTGCGCAACGCCCGGGCTTCGTCGGCCTGAGCTTCCCGACCATTGCCGGCTTCAACGCCAACGGCGCGATGCCGCACTACCGGGCGACACCCGAATCGCACGCGGTCATCACCGTGAGTTCGGATCAGGACGGCGGCTTGCTCCTCATCGACTCCGGCGGCCAGTACATCGGCGGCACCACAGACATCACCCGCGTCTGGGCGATCGGCACGCCGAGTGCCGAACAGCAGCGCGACTACACGCTTGTGCTCAAGGGCTTGATGGCGCTGAGCCGAACCCGCTTTCCGCGCGGCACCCTGTCACCGATGCTCGACGCCATCGCGCGTGCGCCGCTGTGGCAGCAGGGTCTGGACTATGGTCACGGCACCGGCCATGGCGTGGGCTATTTCCTGAATGTGCACGAAGGTCCGCAGACCATTTCAAAAGCGATGCCCGATACAACGATGGCCATGGAGCCCGGCATGGTCACCAGCATCGAACCCGGGCTGTACCGTCCGGGGCATTGGGGTATCCGAATCGAGAACCTGGTCCTGAACGTGGCGGTCGTTGCCACGGAGGGCAGCGCCTCAGGTGAGTTCCTCGAATTCGAGACGCTGACGCTGTGCCCGATCGACACCCGTTGCATCGATCGATCGCTGCTCGATGCGGGCGAGCTCGACTGGCTGAATCGTTACCACGCGAGGGTGTTCGAGCGCTTGTCGCCGTGGGTCTCCGGCCCTGCACTCGAGTGGCTGACCGAGCGCACGCTGCCCTTGTAGGCCTGGCTCGGGGCCTTCACACCGCAAAATGCATGCAATCTTCGGCGCTGCCGTCACTCATCCACGAACAGGAAACCACCATGCAAGGCGATCCACTGGTCATCAAGTGGCTGCAAGCGCAGCTGAAGAACGAACTCACCGCGATCAACCAGTACTTCGTGCACTTCCGCATGTTCAAGCACTGGGGCTTCGAGCGGATGGCGAAGAAGGAATACGAAGAATCGATCGGCGAAATGAAGCATGCCGACGCACTGATGGAGCGCTTGTTCACGCTGGGCGCGCTGCCCAATCTGCAGGATCTGGGCAAGTTGATGATCGGTGAAACCCTCGTCGAGGCGCTCGCCTGCGATCTGAAGTCCGAGCAAGCAGCGCAAGCCACCCTGAAAGACGCGATTGCCCAATGCGAGTTGTCGCGGGACTACGTGTCGCGTGAGTTGTTCCAGCACATCATTGAAGACACCGAGGAACACATCGACTTCCTCGAAACCCAGCTTGAACTGGTCGACAAGATCGGCGAGCAGAACTACCTCCAGTCGCAACTCGGCACCTGAGCCGAACCCCGATCAGCCCCCGCAGTGGGCTGGCTTTAGACTGCGCTTGCCAATGCGAAGTATTCGCATTACATTGAGTGCATGATCGTTTGTGTCTGCCACCGCGTCTCCGACCGTGACATTGCGCGTGCCGCCCAGCAAGGCTGCGCAGACTTCGACGAACTTCAGTTCGAGTTGTCAGTGGCGACGTCCTGCGGACGTTGCGAGGACTGTGCTCGCGAGACCTTCCATCGTCACGCCAGCCAGCGGAGGCAGGAAGTCCATGTCGTGGCTTGCGACGCTGACGCGGCCCCTTGCCACGCAGCTCGTCGGGTCGTCGTTATCCACCCCGATCTGACCCAGGCCGCAGGCGCCTGAAGCTGGCAACGTCAAGCCCGCAGGCCCCTGTCAGCTCGAGCTGGCCGCAGTCGTTCGTGCTTGAGGCTCAAGTTTTCGGGAGAAGTGTCGAAATGTGACACGTGAACTGTCAATGGGCCGGATGCCGGAACCACTCATGCACCTCGCTGCCTGCCGCTACACGAGCCTTACAGGCTGGTTGCCCGCGCTGCATTCCGACATGGACAGCCCACAGACGCTGGTACTGGCATTCGGAGCCCGTGGCATGAGTGATCAAGCCGCACCCTTCGACGAATTGCGAGCGGCATTTCCCCTCGCCAAGTTGCTCGGGTGCTCCACCTCCGGTGAGATGGCGGGAACGAACGTCGACGACGCCAGCATCAGTCTGGTCGTGGCGCGTTTCGAACACACGCGCTTGCAGCTGGCAACCACCGTGGTGGCCACTCCCGCTGATTCACGCGCGGCCGGCGAACACTTGGCCAGCCAACTCAGCGGTCCCGGGCTGCGTGCGGTGTTCCTTCTCTCTGACGGCTTGAACGTGAATGGCACGTCGCTGGTATCCGGGCTGATCAGCCAATTGCCAGCGGGCGTGACCATCACAGGTGGACTGGCGGGCGACGGCAGCGACTTCAAACACACCTGGGTCATCTCCGAAGGCCGGCCGCAGCAACATCGCATCGCTGCGGTAGGGCTGTACGGCGAGCGGCTGCGCGTGAGCAGCGGCTGCGACGGCGGCTGGCTGGACTTCGGGCCGCAGCGGCGCATCACGCGCTCCGAAGGCAACGTGCTGTTCGAACTCGACGGCAAGCCGGCACTGGACCTCTACAAGGAGTACCTGGGTTCGCTGGCTGCCGGCCTGCCGGGCTCGGCGCTGCTGTTCCCGCTGTCGATTCGCAGGCCCGGCAGCAGCGGGAAGCCTGTGGTGCGCACCATCCTGGCCATCGATGAGCAACGACGCAGCCTGACCTTTGCCGGCGACGTCCCCGAGGGCTTCGAAGCGCGGCTGATGCGCACGACCGACGAAGGATTGATCGACAGCGCCGCCGCCGCGGTGTCTCAGGCGTGCAGCACCTTGCCGAGTGTGGGGTCGGCAGCAGCGCTGGTGGTCTCGGTCAGCTGCGTGGGCCGGCGCCTGGTGCTGGGCGAACGGACCGAGGAGGAAGTCGAGTCGATCAGCGCGGGCGCGCCGCTGGGAGCGACACACGTGGGCTTCTACTCCTACGGCGAGATCGCACCCGGTCTGGACGGCGGCGCCAGTGAATTGCACAACCAGACGATGACGGTCACCGTTTTCGCCGAAGACTGAACAGTGCGATACAGCCACATGGCGCAAGACCTCCATCCCTTGCTGCTGCGACAACTGCGCCGCGTGGGCCTGGAGGCGGATGCCTCAGGTTCGGTGCATGCGCAACTGCCGGCCATGCTCGAGCGCATCAGCCGCGCCTACTTCGAGGCTGACCAAGCCCGCTACCTGCTCGAGCGTTCGCAGGAAGTCGCATCGCGGGAAATGACCCAGCTCTACAACGACCTGAAAGCCAGCCAGAGCCGGCTGGCAAGCCTGGTTTCGCTGTCGTCGGACTGGATCTGGGAGCAAGACGCCGAACAGCGCTTTTGCTATGTCTCTTCGCACAGTGGTGACACGGGTTGCAGGCTCTCCGCACTGCTCACGGGCAAGCAGGCAGACGTCGATCTGATCGCTGTAGGCGACAACGACACACAGGCGTACGCCGCCAGCGTGGCTGCACGTCAACCCTTTCGCAACATCACATTGCGTGCGCCGACGCCGGACGGCGATGTGCTGTACCTGCGCATCAGCGGCGAACCCCTTTTCGAGGGCGCGATTTTCCGCGGTTGGCGTGGTGTGGGATCAGACGTCACCCAGGCGACCTTGGCCGAACAGCAGGTCGTCCAGTTGGCGCGCTACGACGAGCTGACCGGCCTGCCCAACCGCAGCACATTCATCGCCCAGCTGGAGCTGTCGCTGAATCGCGCACGGGCCAAGGAGCAGCCGCTGGCGGTGTTCTTCATTGATCTGGATCGATTCAAGACGGTCAACGACAGCTTGGGTCACGCGGCAGGCGACAGCCTTCTGAAGGTGATGGCCGAGCGCCTTTCCAGCCTGATGCGTGACTCTGACATGGTGGCCCGTCTGGGCGGGGATGAATTTGTGGTAATGATGGACGGCGGCCTGGATGCGAACGCTCTGTCCAAGGTGGCCAGACGCATGCTCGGCGTGCTGTGCGAGCCACTCCGACTGTCGGGCAGGCCATTGCAAGTCAGCGCCAGCATCGGCATCGGCCTGTACCCAGCCGATGGCAGCGATGTCGCCAGCTTGCTGAAAAGCGCCGACACGGCGATGTACCTGGCCAAATCACGCGGCAAAAACAATTTCCAGTTCTTCACCGCGGATCTGTCCCAGCGCGCTTCGCGCCATTTCGCGATGGAGGGCAAACTCCGCCACGCCGCTGAACGCGGCGAGTTGCGTCTGCACTACCAACCTCGCTACGAGCTGGACCGGACGCTGATGTGCGGTATGGAGGCCTTGTTGCGCTGGCAACACCCTCAGCGCGGCTTGCTGGGACCAGGTGAATTCATCGAACTTGCAGAGGAGAGTGGCCTGATCGTGCCGATCGGCCGCTGGGTATTGGACGAAGCCTGTCGCCAAATCAGGCGCTGGCGTGACACCGGATTGAATCCGCCGCGATGCTCGATCAACCTGTCCGTACGGCAGTTCGGTCATGAAGCCATCGTCGACGAGGTGCGCGCTGCGCTGGACGGGGCTGGTCTGGAGCCGGACGCGCTGGAGGTCGAGATCACCGAAAGCATGCTGATGGCCGACACCGAGCACGCGCAGGCGGTGATGAACAGCCTGCACCAACTGGGCATCCGCATCGCCATTGACGACTTCGGCATCGGTTATTCGTCACTGGCCTATCTGAAGCGATTCCCCGCCAAGACGCTGAAGATTGATCGTTCGTTCGTACAGGGCCTGCCTGACGATCGCGACGACGCGGCGATTACCCAGGCTGTCATCGCGATGGCACACAGTCTGGGCATGCAGGTCGTCGCCGAGGGCGTGGAAACGCAGGCACAGTTGGAGTTCTTGCGCCACCACCGATGCGATGAGGTGCAGGGCTATCTGCTTGCGCGGCCACTGCCGCCAGATTTGCTGGTCAGTTTGCTGCATGCATGCAGTCCGGCTGCAGATCCACAGCCAGGTGCCGTCGCAGCCTGAAAGGCTCCGGCGCCACTCCGGCGTCGAATTGAGCAGGCACGAACCGCCTGACAACGGCGCTTGAAGTCTCTCGGAAAGCTCCCCCCAGAGTGACACCACCAAGAAAAAAGCACCTGACGTTGCCGCCAAGTGCTTGATCTTCCTACCGTTACTGCGCGGTCGGGGTGATAGTGCCCCGCACACCCAACCGATACGCCCGGGCCACAAGCGCGTTGTACTCGGCCTCAGAGGGGAACTGCTCACGGGTGAGGATGGTGCCCGACGTTCCGTTTGCGTCGCTGACGATCGCCCAGCTGTAGTCCGGGGCGTAGTCCAGGATCCAGTAGTTGCCCGGCTCGTTCCGGTTGGGCTCGCCGGAGAAGCTCACGTTGAGGCGGGTGTTGAACGCGTTGACCGGCACGGCCGACCCTGTGATGCTCCACTCCTGGCCACTGGGTTCGACGGAGTTACCGGAATTCTGCACCTTGATGCTGCCGTCGGACCGGGGCGTGTAGACCGCTTTGACGTTGACGAGCACGACGGACTGGCCTTGTTTCACGCTGCCCTGTTCGTACCAGGTGCCTGCATACTGATTGATATCAACCGGCGGCGGCGCAGGCAGCACGGTGCCCCCTGTCTCGCCTATCAGGAGCGGCTGGTTGGCAACGTAGGTGCCGTCGTTGGGATTGCCGTAGATGCCGTAGAAAGGATCAGTGGGCCCGCGCCCTTCGTAGATGTCCTTGATCCAGCCAGTGGCGAGCGTGATCGCGGCGCTCATGGCGCTGCCGTCATCGAGCTGAACGCCAACGAACTGGTCGGGGTGGAGGGCCACGAGCTGCTCCGTGGTGCGGCCCCAGTTATTCGCGGCCTGCGGCGGCGAGGCGATCTGGTAGAGCGGGATGCCCAGGCCGTTGAGCTTGGCGAGCGAAGCAGGGAACTGGTCCGGGCTAGCCACGCCGTCGAACATCACCACGCCCAGCAGATTTACGGCGGTGCCGTTCTCGACGGTGAATGCGGCCACCTCGGCGGCGAACCCGCCTCCCGTGCGCTGACCGGCAAGCAGGAACTTCTGGGGTAGAACCCCCTGATAGCCGGCGGCGGTCGCGCTCGTGGCGAGCGCCACACGGTCACGGAGCATCATGTTGGCGACCGCCTGCTGCATGGCCGCGCTGCCGAGATATCGCCCCGGCTGGGTCGGAATCTCGAAGGAACTGATCACTGGCACCACGACGATGCTGTTGGTCTGGCCAGCGATCTGGGCCGCCAGCTCGGCCAAGGACGCCGTGTCGCCGCGCTGGAGCCAGACGACGCCGTTGGCCGAGACCGTGCTGTCAGCCTGGGGCGGGAAGTACCAGTCCGCCGACGTCACGTAGCCTCCGGGGCTATACGGAATGACGAGCGAAGAGCTGCGGGCTGTCACGCCGTTGTCGAATTGCTGAGCGACGGGCGCAGGCGGGCCGTTGCCGCCACACCCGTCCAAACCAAGACACAGCACCGCAACGATCAACAAGGAGATAGTTTTTAAAATGAGAGTCTCCTGAATGAGAAATTTCGGGCAAAGCCGAGGGTAGCGGTATTGCCAGCAAACAGACTATCGTTTGTTTCCTGGGTGGCGGACTCCTGCTACTTCAGGTTGGTATGGCTGGAAGGGGGCAGGTCAACATCTCCAGCATGTCGCGCTTGATGTCGTCT
>CANHOE010000121.1 GCA_947462175.1 Burkholderiales bacterium
AGGTCGACTTTGATGCGTTGGCGACTGCGGCAGGCCGGCCTCTGAGGGTGGTCGGCAACCTGCCCTACAACATCTCGACGCCGATCCTGTTTCATCTGCTGCCCTCGGCATCACGGGTGATTGATCAGCACTTCATGCTGCAAAAGGAAGTCGTGGAGCGCATGGCAGCGGCTCCGGGCAGCAAGACCTATGGCCGACTGTCGGTGATGCTGCAGTGGCGCTATGAGATCACTTCGGTGCTCGATGTCGAACCCGAAGCTTTCGACCCGCCACCGAAAGTGCGATCGGCGGTGGTCCGCATGTTGCCGTTGTCGGCCCGGGCCGACATCGACGCGGCGCTGCTGGGCGAGCTGGTCACGGTGGCGTTCTCGCAGCGCCGCAAGGTACTCCGCAACACCCTCGGCCGCTGGCTCGAAGAACGGCGCTACAGCGGCATGTTCGACCTGCAGCGCCGAGCCGAAGAAGTACCAGTGACCGAGTACCTTGCCCTGGCGACCGCACTCAGTCCATGACGGAAAAGGCGGCCTTCCGGCCGCCTGGTTGTCTCAGATCACACCAGCCGCCGAATCACGGGACTGGCGGAATTGGGTCACGCCGCGTTCAGCCACATCGAAGTGTCGAATGCGCTGCTCATCAGCGGCATGTTCATGCCGAAGCTGGCGTTGGCCGCACTTTTTGCCGCAGGCTTGGCGGGCTTCTCGCAAGGGCTGGTCGTTTCGGTAGCCCGCTCCCAAGAACCAAGTTCTTGTGAGCGGGCTACTGAAAAGAATAGAAGCACCTGAAAGCGACTTTCCGTTCGGCCCAGAAATCGGCCGCATCGCGAAATACATCGAGCAGCTGCTCTCGTGCCTCGCGATCGAAGCGCGGGTTGTCGGGCAGCTGTTCCAGCACGACCACGAAGCCAGGTTGGGAGCCCGCCTTGTGCACCAGATCGGTCATGCAGTCGTAGAGCGCATCGAGGTTCTTGCCGAAATGCAGCGGGAACAGGAACGCCTCGGCGATGGTGTCGAGAACTTCTTGTTTCGACTGGGCCGCCGTCAGGTTGGCGTAGAGGAAGTGCTGGTCGGCGTTTTGCGCGGCCAGCATCAGATCCTCGACGCGGTAAGCGCGTATCGATTGGACGATGTTCGAACGGACGGTCTGCAAGAGCATGGACTCGTTCCTCCTGTGGTCAAGTAATTCGCGCGCCGCTCACTGCACGATGCGTTTGAAGCTCGCGTAGTGATCGGCGCTGTAAAAACAGCGCTCAGGTGTCTGCCGCTGCTTTCCTCCGCAGACGATGCGCCGGGCGCCTCTGTCGCGCGACCCGGGGGTCGCCACGGTGTACTCGCGGTAAAACCCCCGCGAGCGATCCGGTAACAACCGCTCCCGGTTGCCAAACACGGTGCCATCCTTGCGGTACGGGAACGGCCCGCCAGAATGAATCAGCGCATGGGTTTGTCTCGCTTCCGGCGGCAGTTGTTTCAGCTCAACGACCGAAATAGTTGCCTCGACTCCCGCCTCTCTGGCCCAGGACGTGCTGGTCGACAAACAAACGCTCACCATGCAGATCGCCATCAGCGAGCCGACGACGGAAGTGGGGCGTTTCTGGGGGGCCCGAAACAGGCGCGACAAAAACACGGGTTATCCCTAAATTAAGAATGGGAGATGGTACCGAATTGAGCGCAAAACCTCAAGCCGGTGCATCAATCCAGGCGGGAACCCTACGCTACGGAGTAATCGCTCACATTCAAATAAGGGCATGTCGAATATGCTGTCTTATGCTTGAGAGTCCAGCCGGCCATGGCACCCAAACAGGGTCTTGAAATCGTCATAAGTCCTCAGGAACTAACCGGAACGGCTTTGTCCGAGCGTGCGAGGGCTGCGCGCAGCCCTCGCACCGTGGTTCGGGATTCTGATTTTCAGCGAGCAGCGTTGGCATCGGCGACGGCCAGTGCCGTCATGTTGACGATGCGCCGCACTGTCGCCGAAGCGGTCAGGATATGCACCGGTTTGGCTGCACCGAGCAGCACGGGGCCGATCGCAATGCCGCCGCCGGCCGCCGTCTTCAGCAGGTTGTAGGCAATGTTGGCGGCATCGATGTTGGGTAGCACCAGCAAGTTGGCTTCGCCGCTGAGCGTGCTCGTGGGCATCAGACCCCGACGGTAATCGGCATCGAGTGCTGTGTCGCCGTGCATTTCGCCGTCGACTTCCAGCCACGGCGTGTTTTGCCGCAGCAAGGCCAGGGTGTCACGCATCTTGACCGCCGACGGGTGGTTGCTGGAGCCGAAGTTGCTGTGCGAGAGCAGAGCAGCCTTCGGCCGCAGCCCCAATCGCACCATCTCCTCTGCCGCCATCGTCGTGATCTCGGCCAGCTGCTCGGCTGTGGGGTCGTAGTTGATGTGGGTGTCCACCAACATGATCTGGCGACCAGGTAACAGCAGGCTGTTCATGCAGGCGTAAGTGTTCGCGCCTTCCCGTTGCCCGATCACCTGGTCGATGTAGTTCAGGTGATAGGCGGTGTTGCCCCAGGTGCCGCACAGCATGCCGTCGACTTCGCCCTTGTGCAGCAGCATCGAGCCGATCAGGGTCAGGCGCCGGCGCATCTCGATCTTGGCAATCTGTTCGGTAATGCCCTTGCGCGCGGTGAGCTGGTGGTAGGTTTGCCAGTAGTCGCGGTAGCGGTGGTCGTTGTCGGTGTTGACGACGTCATAGTCGCGCCCTGCCTCGAGGCGCAGGCCGAACTTCTCGATGCGTGAGGCGATGACATCGGGCCGCCCGATCAGTGTCGGCCGTGCCAGTGCCTCGTCGACCACGATCTGTGCGGCGCGCAGCACCCGTTCTTCTTCGCCTTCAGCATAGGCGACGCGCTTGTTCTGCGCGCGCTTGGCCAGGTTGAAGATGGGCTTCATCGTCGTGCCGGAGGCGTAGACGAAGCTCAGCAGCTTCTGGCGATAGGCCTCCAGGTCGCGCACCGGGCGCGCGGCAACACCGGAGTCGGCCGCAGCCTGCGCCACCGCGGGCGCGATCTTGATCATCAGCCGCGGGTCGAATGGCTTCGGGATCAGGTACTCGGGTCCGAAGCTGAGGTTCGCACCGGCATAGGCCGCCGCGACAACCTCGCTTTGCTCCGCCTGCGCCAGCTCGGCGATCGCATGCACGGCGGCGATCTCCATTTCCACCGTAATGGTCGTCGCACCCGAATCGAGCGCGCCGCGGAAAATGTATGGAAAGCACAGGACGTTGTTGACCTGGTTCGGGTAATCGGTGCGGCCGGTCGCAATGATCGCGTCGCTGCGCACCTCCTTGATTTCCTCTGGCAGGATTTCGGGCGTCGGGTTGGCCAGGGCGAAGACGACCGGGTTCGGCGCCATCGTCGCGACGACCTCCTTCTTCAGCACGCCGCCCGCGCTCAGGCCGAGAAAGACATCCGCGCCGCGCATCACCTCGGCCAGGCTGCGCAGGGTGGTCTTCTGCGCGAAGACGATCTTGTCCTCGTCCATCAACTCGGTGCGTCCTTCGTAGACGACGCCGGCCAGATCGGTGACCCAGATGTTCTCGCGCGGCAGACCCAGCTTGACCAGCAGCGTCAGGCAGGCCAGCGCGGCAGCGCCCGCACCCGAGGTGACAAGCTTGATCTGCTTGATGTCCTTGCCCGTTACCCGCAAGGCATTCAACACCCCGGCGCCGACCACGATGGCTGTGCCATGCTGGTCGTCGTGGAAAACCGGGATCTTCATCCGCTTGCGCAATGCACGCTCGACGTAGAAGCAATCGGGCGCCTTGATGTCCTCGAGGTTGATACCGCCGAAAGTCGGCTCGAGAGCTGCAATCGTGTCGATCAGCTTGTCGAGGTTGCGCTCGGCGAGCTCAATGTCGAACACGTCGATGCCGGCGAACTTCTTGAACAGCACCGCCTTGCCTTCCATCACCGGCTTGGCTGCCAACGGCCCGATGTCTCCCAGCCCCAGCACCGCCGTGCCGTTGGTGACCACGGCGACCAGGTTGCCGCGCGCGGTGTACTTGTAGGCGTTGGCGGGGTCGGCAACGATCTCTTCGCAAGCCGCTGCGACGCCCGGGGAATAGGCCAGGGCCAGGTCACGTTGGTTGACCAGCTGCTTGGTCGGCGCGATCGCGATCTTGCCCGGCGTCGGGAACTCGTGATATTCGAGCGCAGCACGCCGCAATTCGGCGTGTTTGCTGTCGTTGGATGTCGTCATGGGTATTCCTCTTGAAGGCCGGCCTGTCCGGCTTGTCGGTCGACCTAACGATACGCCCGCGCTCGCGGCGAGAATGCGCGGATGTCGCTCGGCGAATTCGACCTCATTGCGAAGTATTTCGACCGCCCGGCACGGCGTGCGGCGTTGGGCATCGGCGACGACTGTGCGCTTCTGGCCGTGCCGCCGGGAATGCAGCTCGCCACTTCATGCGACATGCTGGTCGAAGGCCGTCATTTTCTCTCGACGGTGGCACCTGAGCGACTCGGTCACAAGGCACTGGCGGTCAACCTGAGTGACCTGGCCGCCTGTGGCGCCGAGCCAGTGGCATTCACACTGGCCCTGGCATTGCCGAGCGCGGATGAGTTGTTCCTCGACGGCTTTTCGCGCGGGCTGTTGGCGCTGGCCGATGCGCACGGGTGCGAACTGATCGGCGGCGACACGACGCGCGGCCCGCTGAACATCTGCATCAGTATCTTCGGCCAGGTGCCGATGTCGCCCGGCGCGGGCGCCTTGCTGCGCTCAGGCGCACGTGCTGGCGACGAGCTTTATGTGAGCGGCAAACTGGGTGACGCACGCCTGGCGCTCGAAGCCTTTCGCGGCACGTTGATGCTGGCGGGGGAGGACTTCGACACGGTACGCTGTGGCATGGAATTGCCGCAGCCGCGCGTCGCGCTCGGCTTGGCGCTGCGCGGCGTCGCGACGAGTGCGATCGACCTGTCCGACGGCCTGCTCGGAGATCTGAGCCATGTGCTGCAGCGCTCCGGTGTCGATGCGCTTGTGGACGTCGATGCCGTGCCGCGAAGCACGGTGCTTCGCGCGCAGCCGCTGGCCGTGCAAAGGCTGTGCACGCTGTCCGGCGGTGACGACTACGAGTTGCTTTTCACCGCGCCGCCGGGACGCGCGCATCAGGTGAGCGCGGCGGGTATCGCCACGGGGCTCACCTTGACCCGCATCGGTCGCATCGTCCAGCGCGCTGGCCCGAGACAGGAGGCACACATCGGCCTGGTCGATGCTGATGGGCGTGCGGTCCTGCATGCGTCGGCGTCGTTCGATCATTTCCGGGCATGAGCGGCACCACCGGCATGCCCAGCATGGCGCCCCGCCGACCGACGGCGCGGTTGATGCTCAGCCACCCGGCGCACGCGATCGCGCTCGGCTTCGGCAGCGGCTTGTCGCCGAAGGCGCCGGGCACCGTCGGCACCTTGTGGGCGTGGCTGGCGTTTCTGGTGATTCAGCCGCATCTGGACGCGCTTCAGATGGCCCTGCTGTTGCTGGCCAGCTTCTTTGTCGGCTGGTGGGCTTGCACCTTCACCGCCCGCACGCTGTCGACGCCTGACCCCGGGTCCATCGTCTGGGACGAGGTGCTGGCCTTCTGGCTGGTGCTGTGGTTGGTCATGCCGGCCGGTCTGATCGAGCAAAGCGTAGCGTTCGCGCTGTTCCGGTACTTCGATGCCGCCAAGCCGGGCCCGGTGGCCTGGGCCGATGCGTTGTTCAAAGGGCGCCGTGGCGCACCGATCGGCTGGGCGCAGGGCTTCGGCATCATCTTCGACGATCTGGTCGCGGCACTGTGTACCTTGCTTGTGATCTCGCTGTGGCGATGGTTCTGAACGTGTTCGAGCCCGCCGTGCTCGCCCTAGGCGACGCATTGCGCGTGCGCGGCACGATGCTCGCCACCGCCGAGTCCTGCACCGGCGGGCTGATCGCCGCGGCCTGCACCGCGGTTGCAGGCTCGAGCGACTGGTTCGAACGCGGCTTCGTGACCTATTCGAATGCGGCCAAGACCGAACTGCTGGGCGTCGACGCAGCACTGATCCAGGCCCACGGCGCCGTCAGCGCCGAGGTCGCGAGCGCAATGGCCGAAGGCGCGTTGGCACACTCGAAGGCAGGCCTTGCGGTCGCGGTCACGGGCATCGCCGGGCCGGGCGGCGCGGTGCCTGGCAAGCCAGTCGGCACCGTGTGGTTTGCGCTGGCGTGTCGCGACCAGGCGGCGACCGCCGAGCTGCTGCAGCTAGGCGGCGACCGCACTGCGGTGCGCGAGCAGACCGTCGCCCATGCCCTGAAGCGTCTTCTGGAGGCGCTCTCGTGAGCGTGCTGATCGCCGCCGATTTCGAAGCGACCGACTGGGCCGCGTGGTGGCCCGCACTTACTGCAGCACTGCCCGGCGAGCGTTTGGTGCGCAGCGTCTCCGAGGCGGCCGAAGACGCGATCGACATTGCCATCGTGGCCAACCCGCCCGCCGGCGCCTTGCAGGGCCTGGACTCGCTGCGCCTGATCCAGTCGCTGTGGGCCGGCGTCGACAAGCTGCTCGCCGACCCGACCGTGCCGCTGGGTGTGCCCCTCGCGCGCATGGTCGACCCGGCGATGAACGCCGCCATGGCAGAGACCGCGCTGTGGGCCGTCCTCGGCCTGCAGCGCGACTATTTCGATTACGCGGCGAGCCAGCGCGGAGCACAGTGGAAGCCACTCCCGCAGCGCCATGCCGCCGACTTCACCGTGGCGGTACTCGGCCTTGGCCAGATGGGTCGCGCTGCGGCGCAGCGCTTGTCCCAGCACGGCTGCCGCGTGCACGGCTGGAGCTCGCGTCCGTGCGTGATCGAGGGCGTGCAGACCCATGTCGGCGACGCCGCGTTGCCCGAATTGCTGGCCACGGCGCAGATCGTGGTCAACCTGCTGCCGCTGACACCGGCCACACGCGGGCTGTTCGATGCTGCTGCCTTCGCGCGGATGCCGCGTGGGGCGAGCCTTGTGAACCTGGCGCGCGGCGCGCATGTGGTCGAGGCTGATCTGCTCGCAGCGCTCGATTCCGGGCATCTGCACCGCGCTGTGCTCGACGTGTTCCCCACCGAGCCGCTGCCTGCGACGCACGCTTTTTGGTCGCACCCGCGTGTGACGGTGCTGCCGCATGTCGCCGCACAGACCGACCCGCGTTCGGCAGCAGCGATCGTCGCGGCCAACGTGGCGGCATTGCGCCGCGGCTTGCCGATCTCGCACCGAGTGGATCGGGCGCGCGGTTACTGAATCCCGTTGACGCTGCGGCTGCGCCTCAGCCCTGCAGGGCGAGCCGGGGCACCACCACCGCGCGGCCGCCGCGGCGTGCGGCCGGTGGTGCCGAGGTGCTTTGCAGCACCATCAGCAGCAGCCGCTTCAGGCCGTCCCACGGCTCCAGAGGCCAATCTGGGTGCTTGAGCCCCTTGACCAGCCCGTCACAGACCTGCGTGGCGTGCAGCAGGGCGTCCAGCGCGGGCTCGCTGAACAGCGGCAGCGCGCGTTCGAA
>CANHOE010000122.1 GCA_947462175.1 Burkholderiales bacterium
CTGGCGCTATTCGGAAGACACCTTCAAGGTGATCGACCGCGTGTTTGCCTGGGGCGCGGACGACGCCGAGTTCTTCGCCAGCTATCCGGGCTACAGCGGTGCGCCGTTGCATGTGACTGGCAACCCGCGCATTGACCTGCTTCGGCCTGAGTTGCGCGGCTACTTCGCGCCCGAGGTGGCGGCAATCAAGCAGCGCTATGGGGACTTCATCCTCATCAACACCAATTTTTCGTTCGTCAACAACTTTGTGCCGGCCCTGAATCTGATCGAGCGCGATGCGCAGGGCCAGCCGCAGGTCAGCCGCACCGGTCTGGGCATGAGTGTCGGGTTCGCTCTTGGCATGGCCGCTCACCAGCAGGCCGTCTGCGATCATTTCCGCGCGCTCTTGCCCCAGTTGGCCGACTGGTTCCCGAACCATCGGATCGTGCTGCGGCCGCACCCCTCGGAGAACCACGATGTGTGGCGGCAACTCCTCGCGGGAAGTCCGCAGGTCGAGGTCGCGCACGAAGGCAACGTGGTGCCGTGGCTGATGGCCGCGCGCGTGCTGCTGCACAACGGGTGCACCACCGCCGTCGAGGCCAGCGTGCTGGGAACGCCGGCCGTGAGCTACATGCCTGTGACATCCGACATCTACGACTACCACCTGCCCAACGGACTGAGCCATGGCGCAGGCACGCCCGAAGCGGTTCGCCAGGCGTTGGCCGAGGTGCTTGAGGGTCGCCGTGGCGCAGTGGACAGCGCCACGCGGGACCGTTTTTTCAGCCGACATCTGGCCGCCACACAAGGCCCCCTGGCCTGTGACCGCGTGCTGGACGTGCTGATCGCCAGCGGGTACGCTGACCGTGCGCCACCACGGCCGGCCACGCTGCCGTGGATAAAGACCTGGTTGGCATCTCAGAAGCGAACCGCCACCAAGCGCATCAACAGCCTGCGACCCCAACACCGCAACAGCGCGGCGTACCATGCGCACCGTTTCCCGGGCGTGACCGCGCCGGAGTTGAACGAGCGCATCGCACGGTTCGGCAACGAATTGGGCCGCTTCGGTGGCGTGCGAGCGGTGGCCCACTCACCCTACGTGTTTCGCATCCACGACCCCGAAGCCGCGTCCCGCCTGGAACGCGCGCGGGGCCAGGCAGGCAGTTCACCGGGCATCAGCATCCATCACCAAGGAGTCAGTTTGTGAGCCATCGACCACGTCCCCGCGTCATCGCTGAAATCGGCTGCAATCACAAAGGCGACATGAGCATCGCCCGCGACCTGATCGAGTCAGCGGCACGATTTGCCAAGGCTGATTTCGTCAAGTTTCAGAAGCGCTGCAACCATGAACTGCTGACGCCGGAGGAGTACAACGCCCCGCACCCGAATCCCGTCCACAGCTACGGCGACACCTATGGTGCGCACCGCGAATTCCTCGAGTTCGATATCGAACAGCACCGTCGAATCCAGCGCTGGTGCGAGGAGTTCGGCATCGGCTATTCGACTTCGGTCTGGGACATGACCTCCGCTCAGGAGATGGCGTCCCTGAACCCACCCATGCTGAAAGTGCCTTCCGCCTGCAACCTGCACTTCGACATGCTGGACTTGCTGGCCCGCGAATACGAGGGCGAGATCCATCTCTCACTTGGCATGACGACGCCTGACGAACAAGAGAGCATCGTCTCCCTGTTCGAGCGGCTGGGCGTTCAAAACCGTGTCGTGTTGTATGCCTGCACATCCGGCTACCCGGTACCTTTCGATCAGGTGTGTCTGCTCGAAGTGGCGCGGTTGCGCGAGCTGTACGCCCACCGCGTTCAGGACATCGGCTTCTCCGGACACCACCTCGGCATCGCGGTCGACATCGCCGCGTTGACCTTGGGCGCCAATTGGGTGGAGCGACATTTCACACTCGACCGCACCTGGAAGGGCACCGACCACTCGGCCTCGCTGGAGCCCGATGGCTTGCGCAAGCTGGTGCGCGATCTGCGCGCCGTGGCCAGCGCGTTGACGGCCAAGCCGACCGACATTCTCGACATCGAAGCCCCTCAGCGAGCCAAGCTCAAGCGGCTGCCCGGCGTCCATCTGCGCTGATGCGCTGGGTGGCGCTGCTGCCGCTGCGCGGTGGCTCGAAGTCGATTCCAGGCAAGAACCTGCGGCCGATGGCCGGGCGCCCGCTTTACGCCTGGAGCCTCGAAGCGGCATTGGACTCCAATTGCTTCGATGCGATTTACGTAGCATCCGATTCCGCGGCGATCCGGGACGATGCGCGCGCTCGTTATGGTTCGCGCATCGAAGTCGTCGATCGGGCGCCTGAGAACGCCACCGACACCGCCAGCAGCGAATCGGTGATGCAGGAATTGGCAGCCCACATCGACTGCGATGTGCTCGCCTTGATCCAGGCCACCTCCCCGCTGACGCAGGCCGAGGACTTTCGCGCTGCGCGCATCCGTTTCGACCAGGAATCGCTGGACTCGCTGCTCACCGGCGTGGAAGTGAAGCGCTTCTTCTGGCGCCCTGACGGTCAGCCGTTGAACTACGACCCCTCGCAGCGGCCACGCCGCCAGGATTTCCTCGGCTCGGTGATGGAAAACGGCGCGTTCTACTACACCCGCCGCGCGCTGTTCGACGCCACCGGCGTGCGCTTGGGCGGTCGCATCGGCGTGCATGTGATGGACGAGACCTGTGCCGCCGAACTCGATGAGCCCGCGGATTGGCCTCACATCGAAGGCCTGTTGCGGCAACGATCCCGCCCTGCTCTCGAGGGCATCCGCCTGTTGATCGTCGACGTGGACGGCACCCTGACCGACGGCGGCATGTACTACGACGGCAATGGCGAAGCACTCAAGAAGTTCGACACGCGGGACGCCAAGGGCATGCTGATGCTGCGGGATGCCGGGGTGCGGGTGTGTGTGGTGACGGCAGAAAACAGCGCTGTGGTGGCCGCGCGCATGCGCAAGCTGGGCATCACCGACTATTTCCCTGGTGTGAAGGACAAGCTCGCCTGGCTGAACGAGCATGGCACTCGCTGGCAGATCCCGCTCACGCAGACTGCCTACATCGGTGACGACCTGAACGATCTGCAGGGCCTGAGGGCCGTTGCCGCGTCGTTTTGCCCTGCAGATGCCGTCCCGACCGTGCGACGCTCGGTGGGGCACGTGTGCTCTGCGTCAGGCGGAGCCGGGGCGGTGCGAGAAGTCTGCGACTTGATTCGCGCAAGCGTTGCGACAGAAGCGCCGGATTGAAAGAGCGCTACCGTCAAGCAGCGGAGCGGCGCGCGCCGAGAAATTCAAGTATCCGCGCCGCGCGGTTTTCCCAGGTATAGGCGCGCAGGGCCTGCTGCGCTGCCTGTGCGAGTCGCAACCTCAGCGCACCGTCGCAGGCCAGACTGCGGATCGCCGTCGCGTGTGCTGCCGGGTCGTCGGGGCTGACCATCAAGGCGGTCGCACCATGGCTCAGGATTTCCTTGAGCACTGGCAAGTCCGATGTGACGATGGGCAGCCCCGCCCCCATGTACTCGAAGAGCTTGAGTGGCGACATCCAGGCGGCCAGACTTTCATGCTCTGGCGTGCGCACGCCGCGAACCACCGAGCCATAGGGTGCCAGTGCGATGTCGTACTCAGGGAGCAGGCGCTGGGTTTCGTCGTAAGGCAAGCGCCCCAGGAAGCGCACGTTGGGAGGCGCCAGTGCACTCATCGCTTGCACCTGTGCGGGTGCGCCGCCGATCACGTCAAACGTCACTTCCGGAACCATCGCAGCCGCCGCGATCAACGTCTCGACACCTTTGCCCTGGTGAAAACTGCCGCAGTAGACCGCACGCACGGCGCCCGTCTGCCGCAGTCGGGGCACCACGATGCGGTCGGCACGCACACCATCGTGTGCCACCAGAATGCGCGAGGGATCCAGTGCAGGAAAACGAGCCAGCAAGTCCACTCGCAGGCTCTCGGTGGTGACGACCAAGCCCCGCAAGCCGGGGGCTTCGACGATGCGCCGAAGCTTGGCCAGTTTTTTCGCGCTGCGCGGCGGGTGGTGCAACTCGAAGCCAACGGGGTAGCCCCAAGCCGCGAGCTGCGCGATGTCGGGCAGGTTGCGACCGTAGTACAGCACCCCGGAGGCTCGCTCGGTGCGGCGATACAGACTTCGACCGGCCTTCCACAGCGCGTTGCCCATCCATGAGGGAAGGCAGATGGGAAAGCGGTTGCGCAGACCGTAATGCGCGACCACCGATGCACCAGTTCCGGGTTTGCCACGCAATTCCACTGGCACGCCCAGTTCGGCGAACGCATCGCACATCTGCGCCACATGCACCGCGTTGGCTTCGCCGGAAGGCAGGATCGAGGCGGAGACGTAAACGAGGCGGCGCAGAGCGGAATTCATCGGATCACGGGGCGGAAGCGTCGTGCCATTGTGTAGGCACGATGTGCGGTCAATGGTGAAATTGACCAAGATGGACCGAGCATTGAGGTCAGGAAGCGATTCGCAACAATCCGCACGCTGCCGACCGCCGACCATGTTGACAGGAAGAAGGACGTTTTTGCAGGACCACACCACATGAGAGTCGTCTTTCCCTACTTTGCTCAGCTGCACCAGGTTTTCCACTCGCTACCGATCGCCGCTGAGATGTCCCTGCGGCATCGTCAGGTCGAGGTGCATGTGGCTGCCGCCACTTCAGCGCATCGCGACTTCATCAAGACCTTGCTCGCAAAGCACGCACCCGATGCCAAAGTGCATCTTGATTTGCTGTCTCGGCCGTGGTTCAAACCAAACCCTGGCAAGAAAAAGATGATGGCGACAAACCTTCGCTACTTGCGCTCTTTCAATGCAATCGTGGTGCCGGAGCGAACTTCACTGTTCATGCGCCAGCTCGGTCTCGGAAACACGCGCTTGATCTGGACGCGTCATGGTGCAGGCGACCGTGCGGTTGGGTTTGCACCCGATGTCGATCAGTTTGATTTCGTGCTGGTCTCTGGCCGCAAAATCGAACGTCGCCTTTTGAATGCCGGCTTGATTCGTCCGGGAAAATATTCAAGTGGCGTTTATGCCAAATTCGACTGGATGGGGAAACCTCACGACTCGCATGCGTTATTCGATAACGGAAGACCCACTGTGCTCTACAACCCGCACTTTCAGGAGCCGCTATCGTCGTGGAAAAAATATGGGATCGATGTGTTGAATTTCTTCGCCAACTCCGATCAATACAATTTGATATTTGCGCCTCATGTCCGATTATTTGATATTCCCTTAGATATCAACTACAAATCATTCGAACCCTACCGCATTCTTCCGAACATCCATATCGATCAGGGAAGCGAGAAGAGTATAGACATGACATATATCTCTACGGCCGACATGTATCTTGGTGATGTGAGCAGCCAGGTCGCCGAATTCGTCACGCGTCCTCGGCCCTGCCTTTTTCTTGACTCTCACGGCCCTGACTGGCGCGGAAATCTCGACTATGAGTGCTGGAATCTGGGGCCCGTGATCAACGGGCTGGACGATTTTCGAGAGAAGATCGCGGCAGCATTTTCGAGCCATTCAGAGTACTTGCCCGCCCAGCGACATTACGCAGCGGAGACGTTCGGCATCATGCCCGGAGAGCCCTCTGCAGCCCGCGGCGCCGACGCCATCGTGGACTTCCTGCGCGGCCATGCGGCACATTGATGGACACGGTGGTGCGACTTTTAACCCTCAGAATCCGCAAGCGGCAATCCACTGCGCCCCGATGCGCTGGGTTTGTCCTGAGTGCAGGACTCTCGCCTGCCCTTGTGCGGCATCTGCAATGCGCTGGGATGGGTCGCCGAGGTAGTGACGCAGGCCCGCCTCCATCGAGCCGATCCGGATGACCTCGCCGTAAGGCAGATAACTCGGCACCGGGTCAGCCACCACGGCCAAGCCAGCGCGCAAGGCCGTGACCACGCGGTTGTCGCTCTTGCAGGCGGTGGCCGCTCCCGGCAACGAAGGAATGATCGCGATGTGCTGCAACCGCAGCATCGACTCGATGGTCTCTGCGCGCCAGGACACATACCGGCTCGACGGCATCAGCGGCGCAATCTCTTCCCTGAAGCGTTGGGCGTTGTTGCTGATCACCGTCAGATGCAGCGGAAAGGTTCGACCCAGCTCAACCAGCATCGGGACGATGTTCGCCAACTCGCCCATGCCCGAACGCTGTTGCCGACGCTTGTGCGCGATTCCAAACCAGACGAGTCGAGTGACGCCAGCTGGCGCCATGAGGTTCAAGTGACCCTGTTCGCGGGCCAGCATCCAGCGGCCCCAGGCGCGCACCCAGAAGGAGGTTTTGACAATCGAAGGGTCATCTGGCGCGTCGCCAATGACCTCCACTTTGTTGGCGGCTGGGCACTCTTTTCTGATGATCTGCGCCAGCGGCTCGGATGAGGCGACGATGACGTCGGCCAATCCCGCCAGCAGCCGCAGGTTGTCGACCTGGTGAAGATGCTTTTGCTGCTGTGAGGGGGGCAGGAAATCGTTGTCACAGAGATCCAGCACGAGGCGTCCACCCTGCTGCTTGAAGCGGCGCAGCGGCTGTAACGTCTCATCGTCGTACCGCTTTCGCACCACTACGCACCGATACCGCAGGACATCCTTCTCCCGGAACCACTCGGAAGCAATGCCCTGTTGCGACAGCATCGGCATCAGGAGGGCCGTTCGCATGCGGACGCTGGCGAGTCGGAGGTCTTCGGTCTTACACCACCACGCGAGTCGCGGTCTGTCCGACACAGCGTCTGCGACCGAAATCCCGGATGAACGGTCGCTCATGGAAGTCGTCAACCGCTGCGTCTCCATACGTTCCGTTCACGCAGGCGCCAGTAGATTCCGGGTGCGGCCAGAAGCGGATGACGACGCTGCCAATCCGTGATTTCCAATCGCACGCCTGAATGGCGTTCGACCTTCCACATGGCGTAATCCAGCGCGCCATCGAACGTGAACGATGCCTTCAGCAGCCGCGCGATGTTCAGTGGCTTGCCCAGGCGACGGCGCACAGCCCAGCGACGCGCGGCAGCTTCACGTGAAGACGACGTCAGACGCGGCTTCAACTCCCCGGCCGAAGTGGTCTCAAAGGCAACCCCCGCGACACGCCATGCATCCGGCAGCAGGCGTGCGTATCGCTCGGCATCACGCGCCACCAGGTCATCGCCGCGGGCGCCTTTTTCCACGCGCAACTCGGCCGAATAGGTGTTGGCGAACAGCGTGCGCCAGAACAACAGCGCGTCACCTTGCGTGGGGCCCAGTTCGGCGGCCCAGCGTGCTGCGGTGACCACTGCCTGCTGCACCACATCGGTCGCCGTTTCGCGATCAGCATCGCTGCGCGCCCAGGCACAGCAGCTGGGCTGTGAAAAGCGCGCCCACAGGGTGGTGTCGATCGCAGCAGGCGACACGCCGCGGCGAA
>CANHOE010000123.1 GCA_947462175.1 Burkholderiales bacterium
ATCACCGCTGAATGTGTATCGGCAGAGGTGATGGTCGGCGACACTGTGCTGCCGTCGCCCGCGCTTCAATTGCGGCTCGACCCGTCTCCCGACAGTGCAGTGCAATGGCTGCGCGTTCAGAGCAGCGTGCGCATTGTCGAGCCCGTTCTCAATGTCGCGGTGTCTGCCGGATGTGCTTCGCGCGTTAGCCGCCAGTTCGTGGTGCTTGTCGATCCGCCGCTCTCCGCGTACGAAGCCAGCGTGCCTGCGACCATCGAGCCTGCCGATGCAGCCGCCTCTGCGACAGCCCTGAAGGTCGGCTCTGGCAGCGCGGCGGCTTCATCTGCCGCCGCCGCCAGTGACGGTTCGGCACGTGCCGATGGATTGACAGCGCCGCCCCGATCGGCGGCATCGCGTCAACAACGTCGGCCGGCGCGCCAGTCTGTGGCGGGTCGCACCTCGACCGAGACCCGAGAGGCACGCGCACCCGCACGCAAATCGCGAACGGCCGCTTCGGCGACCGCCCGCGGGCGCTCTTCAGCGTCTCGCCTCCAGCTCGAGCGGGGGACGACCCGGGCGGCAGCCCCAGCAATGGCTTCGATCGCGTCGGCGCCCACGGCCGCCGATGTCGCTGCTTCTGCAGCGGCGATCGTCTCTGCTGCCGCCTTGGCGGTTTCCGAAGCCGAGCTCGCCAACGAGTCCCAGCGCCAGCAGATTGTCGAACTGCAACGGCAGTTGGTGCAGTCAAGGCTCGACACTGAGGTGTCCAACGCGGCGGCAGCGAAGCTGCAGGCCAGATTGCAGGCCGCCGAAGCCTCGCGGTATTCGTTGCCTTGGCTGGTGGCGCTGACCGTGGCGGTGGCGGTGCTGCTGTTCGGCATCGGTGTGCTGTTGGACCGGCGCCGCTTGGCGCGGCGGCCTCGCCGACCCTCCTGGAGCGTCGAGCAGGCGCGGTCTGCGTTCAGCGCGCTGGAGGTTGTGCCCTCCACCACGCTGGGCTCAGCGCGCGCGACGGCGCAGCTGGTGGACGACGATCCGCGCGAGTCACTGGCAAGCCCTGGCCCCTTGCCGTTCAGTCGCACTTCGACACCTCCGGTTGCGGACCGTGCCAGCGTTTCCTCTCTGTCTTCGGTCGCCGAAGCCCCGTTTGTCGAAAGCTCGTTCGTGTCCGGCACACGCACGCGGGCTGAGCCGGTGCGGTCTGCCTTGCCGGTCACCGCCGATGCGCTGATCGACCTGGAACAGCAGGCCGAATTCTTTGTTGCGTTGGGCCAGGAGGACACTGCCGTCGACTTGCTCGATGGGTTTTCTCGCGGTGCGGGCGGTGCCTGTCCGATGCCCTACCTGATGTTGCTCGCCATCCATCGCCGCCGCGGTGATCGTGATGCCCACACCGAGGTTCGCGAGCGCTACGAAAAGCGCTTCAACCGTTCTTCGCCCACTTGGGATCGTCAGCCGGCCGAGGCCACTTCGATCACCGACCACGTGGACGAGATGCGGCGCATCGAGTCGGTGTGGGGCGATCCACCGGCTGCGATGCGGTTGGTCGAGTCCCTGCTTGTCCATGGCGGTACGCCGGCGGAGGCCTTCGACCTGCACTGCCTCGGCGAACTGCAGTTCCTCTACCTGCTGGCCCGAGATCACAGCGAAATCGAGCCCCCGCCTGCCGAGCCGGTCGATTTGCTGCTGCCTTTGTCGCCACTGGCCACGGCGAAAGCGGTCGTTACGGGTGTCGATCTGGAGCTGGACTTTCCCGCGCCCGGGCCCCCTTTGCGGTCAAAGTAGGCGCAGTCTTTCAAGCGCCAGCGTCAGCGTCGCTTCTTCCTTCGCAAAGCAGAAACGGATCAGTCCCTGCTGGATGGGCTGCGCGTAGAACGCCGACATCGGGATCGCTGCGACGCCAATCTCCCGCGTCAGTCTTTCGCAGAATGTGTTGTCGTCTTCGCGGCTGACCCCGGAGTAATCGACGCACTGAAAATAGGTCCCGGCACAGGGAAGTGGCCGCAGCCGCGTGCCCTGCAAACCCTGAGCGAACCGGTCGCGCTTGTGCTGGTAGAACGCGGCCAGCGCAAGGTGGGGTTGCGGGTCGCGCAAGTAGTCGGCCAAGCCGTTCTGCATTGGGGTGTTGACCGCGAACACGTTGAACTGGTGCACCTTACGGAACTCAGCGGTCATCGCCGCTGGTGCTGCGACGTAACCCACCTTCCACCCGGTCACGTGGTAGGTCTTGCCGAAGCTCGACACCACAAAGCTGCGTGCAGCCAGCTCCGGCCATCGCGCGATGCTCTGATGCGGCACGCCGTCGTAAACCATGTGCTCGTAGACCTCATCGCCGATCACCAGCACGTCGGTGGGCCGCAGCAGCTCGGTCAGTCGCTGCATGTCGGCGGCGCTCCACACGGTGCCGCTGGGGTTGTGCGGCGTGTTGACGATGATCAGCCGCGTGCGTGGCGACAGCGCCTGCGCGATGCGGTCGAAGTCGGGTGCAAAGGTGTCGGGTTCGAGCGGTACGTGCACTGCGATGCCACCTGCCAGTGCGACGTTGGGCGCATAGCTGTCGAAACAGGGGTCGAGCAGGATCACTTCGTCGCCTGGGCGAACGACCGCCATCACCGCCGTCAGGATCGCCTGCGTCGCGCCGGCGGTGATCGTGATCTCACGGTCCGGGTGGTAGTGACGACCGTACAGCGCCGCGATTTTCTCGGAGATACCCTCTCGCAAGGCCAGTACGCCGGCCATCGGCGCGTACTGGTTGTGGCCGCTGCGCATGGCCTGATTCACGGCATCGAGCAGCCGCGCATCGCAGCCGAAATCCGGAAAGCCTTGGCCGAGGTTCACTGCGCCGTGCTGCTGAGCCAGCGCCGACATCACGCTGAAGATCGTCGTGCCGACTGCCGGCAAGCGGCTGGTCAGAGTCGGGGTGTGGCCCGCCGGGTTCATTCGCCAGACACCGCCGATCCGCCGAGGCTTCGGGTGATCAGCGCACGGCTCAGCCGTTCGGAAATCATCTCGGCGAACACATAGGCGAAGTTACGCAGATAGGCGCCCCGCTTGAAGGCGATTCGCGCCACGTTCTGGCCGAACAGCTGGCCGGCCGGCCGCCACACCAGGTCGCCGTTCGGTGGGTCGTCACGCACCGCCATCTCGGCCACGATGCCGATGCCCAGGCCCAGCCGCACATAGGTCTTGATGACGTCGGAGTCGATCGCTTCGAGCACCACGTTCGGCTTCAGCCGTCGTGACTCGAACGCCTGGTCGATGCGGGTGCGGCCGGTGAACGTGGGGTGGTACGAGATCAACGGCTCGGCAGCGAGTTGTTCAATGGTGAGCCGCTCCACCTGCGCCAGTGGGTGGCCGGCCGGCATCACGATGACGTGTTGCCACTCGTAGCAGGGCAGGGTGACCAGTTCGTCATAACGGTCCAGTGATTCGGTGGCCAGCCCGACCTCGGCCACTTCCTCGATGACCATGCGTGCGACTTGTTGTGGATTGCCCTGGTGCAGGCTGACGTTCACCTTCGGGAAACGCTTGCGAAGCCGCGCCACCGGTTCGGGCAGCACGTAGCGAGCCTGCGTGTGGGTGGTCGCAATCGACAGCGTGCCAGCGTCCTGATTCGAGAACTCATCGCCGATGCGCTTGAGGTTGTTGACCTCCCGCATGATGATCTCGATTGCCTTCAGCACTTCTGCGCCCGGCTCGGTCACGCGGCGCAGCCGCTTGCCGTGGCGAGCGAAGATGTCCACCCCCAGTTCCCCTTCCAGTTCGAGGATTGCCTTTGACACGCCTGGCTGCGAGGTGAAGAGCGCCTTGGCGGTTTCCGTCAGATTCAGGTTCTGCCGGACCGCTTCCTGGACGAATCGGAACTGATGCAAATTCATGGCGTGGGTGCAGAGTCTGGGAGCCACAAGGCGGCGGTCGCCATCGCTTCGATGACGCCAGGCGCCTCTCCTATCGACGGCCGAAGGGTCCAGGTCACCTGGGGATGCGTTTGACGCAGTGTGTCGATCAACAGCGGCAGATCCTTGCGTACGTGGCCTCCGGTACCCAGGAAGAGCGGCACGATGTCGACGCGTCTGCAGCCGGAATCCGCCAGGGTTCCCCCAGCATCGACCAGGGTGGGCGTCATGAACTCGAGAAAGCTCAAGGCCGCCTCGAGGCCCGGCGCTTGTTCGCGCACGCGGCGCAGCACCGCTTGGAAGGGCAGCGCCCAGTTCGGATCGCGTGCGCCGTGGGCGAACAGCAGCAGGCCGTCGTTCTCCGCGCTCATCGGTAACGCACCAGCCAGGCGAAGGCACCCATGGACATCAGCAGGAACAGCACACTCGGCGCTGCTGCAGCGATCCAAGGCGTCCAGTTGCGCAGCAGCCCCAGATGCCCGGCGAGGCTGTTGAGCAACACGAAGGCAATGCCCAGCATGATGCCGCCGAACACCTTCAGGCTGATGCCGCCCGAGCGTGCGTGTAGGTAGGCGAACGGCAATGCCAGGCACACCATCACGAGGCAGGCGAACGGGTACAGGGCGCGCTTCCAGAACTGGATTTCATACGCCTGAATCGCCTGTTCGTTGGCATCCAGGTGGCCGATGTAGCGCCAGAGCTCCACCGTCGACATGGTGGAGACCGGCAGCAGCGCTGACGCGACCACCTCGGCGGAGGGGCCGTTTGTCCATTGCCAGGACTCGAGAGACTCACTGCTCACGCGGGGAGTCTCGCTGCCATCGCTGGTGAACCAGCGTGTCATGTTGACCCCTGACAACGCCCAGTGGCCCTGATCGTCGATGCGTCCCGACGCGGCGGTGATCTGTCGCACCAGCCTGCTGTCGTCAGCAAACTCGAAGATGTTCACTTCGAGCATCCCGCCTTGCAACCCGGATCGCCCGATCTTGATGGAATAGGAGCGATCGCCATCAGGCGTGCTCTGGTGATCCTTGATCCACACGCCGGAGCGCCCATGGCTGAGGCTGCCGCGCATCGCGGCCTGCACATCGACGCCCTTGTTCTCTGAGTAGGGCGCGAGATAGTCCCCGACCAGGAAAGTCAGCGCGGTGAACGCCAGACCCAGGGTCGCCAGCAGGCGCAGCGCGCGCCAGGGGCCGAGACCACTGGTGCGCAGGATGGTGAATTCCGAAGATTGCGACATCCTCGACAGCGTGTAGATCGTGCCGATCAGCACCGTGATTGGCGCCAGTTCATAGAAGTGTCCAGGGACGTCCAGCAGGCTGGCCAGTGCAGCCAGCCTGATCGACCCGCCCACCTTCGCCATGTCCGACAAGGCATCGACGAGATCGATGAACAGGAACAAGGACAGGAAGGCCAGCGACACGAATATCACCGACACGGTGATGTCGACATAGAACAGGCGGCGTACCGTCTTCATCGGAGTCAGGCGTATCAGGTACCGGCGGCTGCAACGCGCCGCGGCAGGCGTTTTGACGATTCCTGTCGCCATATCAGGTACAGCGCGAGCAACAGCGCAGCACCATGAGTCAGCAGCAAGGCAGAGCCCATTCCCATCTTGCCATTCGACACCCAGGCGCGCGACAAGCTGATCAGGTTGTAGTAGACGATGAAAGTCAGCAACGCAAACATGAGGTTCCAGTTGTTGGCTCGGCGAGGATTGATCGCCGCCAGCCCGATCGCCAGCAGCACCATGTTGGCCGCTGCGAGGATCAGTCCCAGGCGCCAGGTCAACTCGCCCAAATGTTCGGGCGTCGGCTTGCTCACCAGCGTCATCGTGGAGCGGGCCTTTGGTGGCAATTCGTCTGTAGGCGATGCGAGTCGGTCGCCGATGATCACATCGTAGCGATCGAAGCGCGACAGCGTCCTTTCCGCAGACTTGGTATCGACCTCATTGCGCTGACCATCGCCGAGGCGCAGGTAGCGGTTGTCGTTCTCCACGTCGACGCGGCCCGAGCGCGACGTGGTGACCGATTCGCTGTCCTTCAAGCGGCCATAGATGAACACATTGCGCCCGTCGGTGCCGTCCGGTGAGTTGCGCTCGATGAAGAAGACTCGGCTGCCGTCGGCAGAAGCCTCGAACTGGCCGGGCGTGACCCGCGACAGATTGGATCGGCGCTCGAACTGGTCCTTCAGGAGGGCAGAACGTTCATTGACCCAGGGCCACACGAGCAGTGACATCAGCAGTACCACCAGCAGCACCGGCCAGGTGGTTCGCAGCACCGGCCGGATGAAGCGCCGCAGGCTCACGCCGCTGGCAAACCAGATCGCCATTTCGCTGTCGCGGTACATCCGCCCGAGTGTGCCCATGATCGCGACGAACATCGACAAGGCCAGCATGGTGGGCAGGTGCGCCAGAGCGGTATATCCGAGCAGCAGCACCACGTCTTGCGGCGCCGCCTTGCCACCCGCGGCCATGCCCAGGGTACGGATCAGCATCATCGTCAGCACGATGGTCAGAATGACGACCAACGTGGCGCCAAAGGTGCGCGCCAGGTCACGACGCAAGGTCGAATCGAATAACATCAGCAGTCCAATTGATCAGCAGGCATTATGGACTTCAGACACCTTGTTGCGACCCCCGCGTCCCTGTCCGAAATCAACGCCGATGCGCTGGTACTTGTCGTTCATGGCGGCGTCATCGATGGTGCTCTGGCTCCTGCGATCTCCTCGCTGATCGGCCAGGCAGTCGATGCAGGCGACCTGCAGCTGAAGGCGGGACGCAGCCTGTACCTGCACCGGCCGGCAGGCGTGAAGGTGCCGCGGCTGCTTGTGGTTGGTGCTGCCGCAGCGAGCGTGAAATCCTTCAAGACCGCCGTGGCTTCTGGCTTGGCCCATTTGAAGGGCAGCGGCGCGAAGCACATTGTGGTGGCCGTGGCCGATGCCAACCCGCTGACGGCGTTGCACGGAGAGGCACTTGCCACTGCCGCTGCCGATGCCACCTACCTGTATCGCCATACCAAGCCCAGCGCAGCGAAGGCGCCTGCGATGTCCCGCTTCTCGCTGGCGTGCGGCAAGGGCCAGGCGAGCGATGTCGCCGCCGGCCTGCAACGCGGCGCGGCGATTGCCGCCGGTGTCACCTTGGCGCGCGAATGTGCCAATCGACCGGGGAACCACTGCACGCCCACATACCTGGGCGAGCAGGCCAAGCGCCTGGGCAAGGAGCACGGATTGAAGGTCGAGGTGCTTGATCGCAAAGCGGTCGAAAAGCTCGGCATGGGCGCGTTCCTCGCCGTGGCGCAGGGCTCGGCGGAGCCGCTGCGCTTCATCGTCGCGCGCTACGAAGGGGCTGCGAAATCGCAAGCGCCGGTCGTGCTGGTGGGCAAGGGCATCACCTTCGACACCGGCGGCATCTCGATCAAGCCCTCGGCCGAGATGGACGAGATGAAGTACGACATGGGTGGCGCTGCCAGCGTGCTGGGCACCTTGCGC
>CANHOE010000124.1 GCA_947462175.1 Burkholderiales bacterium
GCAGCAGCTCGATCAGATGACGCAGCAGAACGCGGCGCTGGTCGAAGAGACTGCCGCTGCGGCGTCCAGTCTGCGCGATCAGGCCGTGGACCTCGCCAGCGAGGTCGCAGCGTTCAAGCTGCCCGCGTAGGTACTGAAGCAGCAGGCAGCGCCCGGCCTGGGGCTGCTGCTGCGCTCAGAGCGAAGCCTGTGCGGTGTAGATCGACTCGCGCACCATCGGGTAGATGGTGTTGTTCCAGCGACGGCCGCTGAACACCCCGTAGTGGCCGACGCCCGGCTGCACGTAGTGGGTTTTCAGGTAGTCGCGCAAGCCGGTGCACAGATCGTGCGCCGCCAGGGTCTGACCGACCGCGCAGATGTCGTCGCGCTCGCCCTCGACCGTCAGCAGCGCGGTACGGCGAATCGCCGAGGGCTTGACCAATCGGTCCTTGTACTTCAGCTCGCCTTTGGGCAGCGAGTAGTCCTGGAACACTGCCTTCACCGTCTCCAGGTAGAACTCGGCCGGCAGGTCGGCCACCGCGAAGTACTCCTCGTAGAAGCTGCGGGTGGCCTCGGCTTTCTGCAGGCCTTCCGGCTCCTGCTTTTTCAGCAGCTCGTACAGCTCCTTGAAGGAGTTGACGTGCCTGTCCTTGTTCATGCTCATGAAGGCGGCCAGTTGCACGAAGCCGGGGTAGACGCGCCGCCCGCCGCCGGGGTAGCGCATCGGCACGCGGCCGATCAGGTTGGCCTCGAACCAGTCGATGGGCTTGGTGACAGCGAGCTGATTGACCGAGGTCGGGCTGATGCGGCAGTCGATCGGCCCGGCCATCAGCGTCAGGCTGGTGGGCGTGGCTGGATGCTGGTCTTCGGACATCAGCGCGGTGGCTGCCAGCGCCGACACGCAGGGCTGGCAGATGGCCATCAGGTGTGAGCCCGCGCCCATGATGTTGAGAAACTCGATGATGTGTTCGGTGTATTCGTCAAGCCCGAACTTGCCATGCGACAGTGGCACATCGCGCGCGTTGTGCCAGTCGGTGATGTAGACGTCGTGGTCGGCCAGCATGGTGCGCACGGTTTCGCGCAGGAGCGTCGCGAAGTGTCCCGACATCGGCGCGACGATGAGCACTTTCGGCTGCTGCTTGTCTGTCACTTTCTTGAAGTGCAGCAGGGTCGCGAATGAAGCCACATGGGTGACTTCCTCGGTGACAGCGACCGGCGCACCGGCACCTGTCACGCTCACATGGTCGATGGCGAAGGGGCGACGCTTGTGCGTGACCTCGCTGAGATCGAACACCTCCAGCGCAGCCGCCAGATTGCGGTTGGGCATCCAGCGGTTCCAGCCGTAGGTGTCGTCCTTCAGCACGGGGAGCGCTGCCTTGGTGAAGGTACGCAACGGCCACATCAGATCCGTTTGCGCCTGGTAAGCCTCGTACATCATCCATTCACCCCAGGAACCTGCCATGGCTTGTACTCTTGCAACTCCTGCGCCAGCACGTGGATCGCAACTGGCCTGTGAACCGATGTCAGGTGCAGCGTGTCATGATGCCCAGATCAATTGGCACAGCGCTTGCAACCCACCTGAGCATAACGTCACCAAGGAGCCGCATTCATGGCCACTGCACCGAAGACCCGACCGCAGGGCCGCTCCGCCGTCGCCAAGCCGAAGCGCAGCGCTGCACCGCTGCGAAAGGTGCCGAAGTCGCGCGCGCCCGCCGAGGCTTCGATCACGCTGAGCAGCAAGAACTATTCGTCGTGGTCGCTGCGCGGCTGGCTGATCGCCAAGCTCGCCGGACTGGAGTTCGATGAAGTGATGGTGTCGCGCGACGATGCGGACGCCCGCAAGGAAATCCTGCTGCTGTCGCCGTCGATTCTGGTGCCTTGTCTCACGCACGGCAGCACGAAGGTGTGGGACACGCTGGCGATCGGTGAGTACCTCAACGAGGTCAAGCCCGATGCCGGGCTGCTCCCCGCCGACATGGCAGCCCGCGCCCACTGCCGCGCCATCTGCGGCGAGATGCACTCCGGCTTCAGCAGCCTGCGCGCGGCGCTGCCGATGAACCTCAAGGGCGACTTTCCGGGCTACAAGGTGTGGGCCAAGGCCGAGGGCGACATCGATCGCATCACGACCATCTGGCGCGACTGCATCTCGAAGTACGGAGGGCCGTTCCTGTTTGGCGACAAGCCTTGCATTGCCGATGCGATGTATGCGCCGGTGACCACCCGATTCCTGACCTACCACGTCACCGTCGACCGCGTGAGCAGTGCCTACTGCAAGCAGATCCTGGCGATGCCCGAGATGAAGGAGTGGATCGCCGCCGCCAAGCTAGAACATGAGGACATCGAGGAACTCGACATGGAGTTCTGAAGCCCTCGGCGTGTACGGCCTGTGCAGCGTCAGCGCTGGCTCTGGCGCTGGCGCTGGCGTGTCACGAACCCCAGTCCCAACAGCGCCGCCACTGCCAGCGCTACCGATGACGGCTCCGGGACGCGGTTGACGAACACCTGATCCTGGTGGCCTGCCAGGTTGCCCTGTGTGACGCTCTCCAGCACCTGCACATCGGCGGTGTTGGTGATCGAGCTCAGTTGGCTGAGCCACGCGCTGGCCAGCGACAGTGCGCCGCCCGGGTCGGCAGCCGAGCCGCCGAAGAATCTGGCGGACCCAGAGGTCACGTCGTACGCCGTGCTGGTCTCGTACGCCAGTTCCCACACGGCAATCTGAAAGGCGGCCTGCGTGGTCGCGTTGTTCACCAGATGACCCGCGGAGAACAGCTTGCCGATGTCGGTGTCGGCACGTGTGTTCTTGAACGCATGCAACGATCCGTCGACGAGGTTGTAGTTGGTGTATGCCGGGTCTGAGAAGCTCAGAAATTCGTACAGGTCGATGCAGTAACTGGTCACGAGCTTGGTGTTGTCCAACATCGTATTGAAGCCACCCGCTGCGGTGAATCCGGACGTGGTGATGTTTGGCGATGACAGCGCGAAATTGACCGTGCGCGACCCATTGGCAAATCCCTGGAAATCGACCAGCGTGGCGTGGGCCTGAGCGGCTCCGAGGACCAGACAGGCACCGAGCCAATGTCGAGCGAGGATGTGTTTCATGGCGAGCATTCGTTGCAGGTGATCGGCTTTGAACGCTGCCGCAAGGCGACGATTCAAAGGCCATGGACGAACCTTAGCGGGCCCGATGGCGCTGTGCCTGTCTGTCGAAATCGCCGATCCGGTTTCCGTGTGTCGCATCACGGGCTGGTGACGCCATCCCCCCGAAGCGAGGGGGCGGGTTTGTGGCGTGATGGCACCGATGAGCGGGCGCGGGGCTCAGAACGCGTACTTGAAGCCGATCGTCCATTCCTTGATTCGCGGGCGCTCCGATTGCATGCCGAATCCCGTGTTCACGCTCAGCGTCTCGGTGGCCTGCCAGCGCGTGCCGATGCCCCACCACGGTTTGCTGTGTTCCTCACCATAGAACTCGCCAACCACGTCTACGCCGCCGCCTACCGCGTACTCGCCAGCCAGGTTCCAGGTGGCGAAGTTCTTGTGATCGATCTGATTGCGCAGCCAGCCAAGGTTGGCGTGCCAGGTCACCCCCGTCAGTACCTCCTGGGTGGCGACCAGGTTCAACTGGGTGAAGTCGTGCTTGAACGCTTTGTTGGGTTCCTTGACGCCGCCAATCGTCCAGGCCACTGTCAGGCCGATTCCATCGTCCTTGCGCTCTATCAATCCAGTTTTGCCAAGCAGCGCCACGCCGCGCGATTTCAGGTTGGCAGCGTGCGCTTCGCCGTAGGCCAGTGCGACCTGAGTCGACAGGCCGACACCACAGCCCAGTTGCGTCTCCCAGCCGTTCATTGCGGGTGAGCGGTGGGCCGTCTGTCGTGCATAGGCGCCTTCCCACTCACAGTCCGCCTTGTCCAGAATGTCGGCGTCTTCGGTCGCCAGCGGCCGTCCCGCTTGGCACTGCAACGGCGCAGCGGCGAAGAGCAGGCTGGCCACCGCGCAGGCGGCCTGTTGAATTCGCTTCAAGAAACTCTCCCCGAGATGCACCTGTGCATTGAATGAACCCGCGGTTTTACACCGCGGGTAGCCGCCCGACAGAGACCTGCATCGACTCGTCCTGATCGGGTCGCTTTGATGTTCACAACGGCTTTTCGGCAGTTGCGCCCGGCGCTATAGGGCCTCGGCCGGATGAATTGCCGAACCGTGACGCCATGTTCAGCGTTGTGGCATGGCCATCAGCTGCTGACCCATCCGGATCGGCGCGCCGGCATCGATGCCGTGGCACAGGGTGAAGCCCTTCGGTGCGAAGACGATGATCGTCGAGCCATGCTGGAACCAGCCCATCTCGGCGCCCTTGTCAAAGCGGGCATCGCAGTGCATCTCGTTGGGCCCTCGGTATCTCAGGTGCAGCAGCACGTCGAGGAAATGCAGCCGGATGCTCGCGACCAGGATCGCCGCCACTGGCACCAACGCGATCTCGTGTCCACCGGCGTCCAAGCGGGTGTGGATGACAGCACGTTCGTTCTTGCAGTACAGCCGCTCCACCCGCTTCAGCGCAATCGGATTCACGTTCCAGGTGTCGCCCGAGATGTAGTTGACGCGATCGACCCGGCAGTCCTGCGGCGCGTGGAAGCGGTGGTACATGCTGGAGGTGAGTCGCAGTGTGACGTAGCAACCGTCGCGGTAACGCTCTGCCGCCACATCGTCCCCCAGCAGGTCGTGCAATGTGTAGGGAAAGCCCTTTGCCTGGAACACCGTCACGCCTTGTACCGCGCCACAGGTGCCGACGATCGCATCGCAAGGACTGCTGAGCACCTGTGGATCGTTGTCGATGGGTCGCATGCCGGGCTTCAGTTCGCGGATGAAGCAGTCGTGCAGGCTGCTGAAGCTCGTCTTGCGCGCTTCGCTCAGATCGAGATCGGAGAACGCTTTCCACACGGCGATCGAGGCGCGCGTGACCCACGGAATCTCGATCTTGCTGAACCAGCCGATGAAGTGCGTCAGCGCGATGCGTGGCACGCGGTTGGTCAACAGGAAGTTCAGGTCTTCCTGCTGGAACAGACGGTCGCGCAGGCGGGTGGGCTTGAGTGCGGTGGTTTTCATGTCGGTGTCACGCGTGTGAGTTATTTCTTGGGGATCGCAACTTCTGAGTGACCATGGACGAAACCCTGTGGATGTATGCGTTGGCTGCGGTCCTGCTGACGCCGTGGCTGCCTGCAGCAAAGCGCCGCCTCGAGTTGTCGCGAGCCAAGCATCGTTCGCTGGCCGGCCATTCGCGCATGGCCAAGCGGGTGGCCAAGCTGGTGCCGTTCTATGCCTACGGCGAAGATCGGTTCTTCAGCTCCGACGATGCGCCGGCCGAGATTGCCGATCGACGGCGCGCTGCGTTGCAGCGTCTGGGGCAGACGCTGCGCGAGCGCGCCCCGAAGTCGATCGCCCTGACGGCCGAGACGCAGGGCGGTGTGTCCGACATGCAGTTCACCAGCGCCTACCGTGTTCCCTACCAGTACGCCGGCCTGCTGCGCGAGCATGTGAAAACTGGCAGCTTCGTGCAGGCAGCGTCGGGCGTCACCGTGACCGACCTCGATGGCAATGTGTATTACGACCTGACGGGCTCGTACGGCGTCAATGTGTTCGGCGTCGATTTCTACAAGCAGTGCATGGCCGAGGGCAGTGCTCGCGTCAGTGATCTGGGGCCGGTGCTGGGTGCCTATCACCCTTGTGTGGCATCGAACGTGAAGCGCCTGCGAGAGATCTCCGGGTTGGACGAGGTCTCGTTCCACATGTCGGGCACCGAAGCCGTGATGCAGGCCGTGCGGCTGGCGCGCTACCACACAGGCCGCTCGCACCTGGTGCGCTTTTGCGGGGCTTATCACGGCTGGTGGGAAGACGTGCAGCCGGGCATCGGCAATCCGTCGCCACCGAACCGGACCTACACGCTGACCGACATGGCCGAGCGCTCGCTGCAGGTCTTGCGCAGCCGCAAGGACATCGCGTGCGTGCTGATCAACCCGCTGCAGGCCCTGCACCCGAACAAGGGTGCACCGGGGGATTCTTCTCTGCTCGACAGCGGCCGCAGCGCGCACTTCGATCGTGCGGCTTACACCCGCTGGCTGCAGCAACTGCGCGAGGTCTGTACCGAGCGCGGCATCGTGCTGATCTTCGACGAGGTGTTCGTTGGTTTCCGCCTGGCAGCGGGCGGCGCACAGGAATACTTTGGAATCCAGGCCGACATGGTCACCTATGGCAAGACACTCGGCGGGGGCTTTCCGGTCGGCGTGGTCTGCGGTCGCCGCGACCTGATGAAGCGCTACCGTGACGACAAGCCTGCCGACGTCTGTTTCGCGCGGGGCACCTTCAACTCGCATCCCTACGTGATGGGCGCGATGCAGGTGTTTCTGGAGCGTATCCAGGCTCCCGAAGTACAGGCTGTCTACGTGGACCTTGAAGCCACCTGGAATCGCCGAGCCGCGCGAATGAACCTGCGCCTGACCGAGTTGGGTTTGCCAGTGCAGGTGGCGAACCTGTCGTCGATCTGGAGCGTTTTCTACACCAAGCCATCGCGCTACAACTGGATGCTTCAGTACTACCTGCGCGAAGCCGGGCTGGCGCTGAGCTGGGTCGGTACCGGTCGATTCATCTTCAGCCTGAACTACACCGAAGCCGATTTCGATGCGGTGCTGCAACGCTTCGTCTCGGCCTGTCAGGCCATGCAGACCGATGGCTGGTGGTGGGCACCGGCCGGCCTGACCAACAAGGGGATCAGGCGCGGCATCCTGAAGGAGATGCTGGCGACGAAGTTTTGATCGCCTCGTTGGAGCAAGGCTGCGAGCGCCGGGCTGCCGGGGCTTAACTGCTCCGCTCGGCCCTGCCGGCCGAGTCCCCTGCGCTGCTCGCAGACCGAGGCGGGCGCGCAAACCCGCACGCTGCGCGGACTCAGACATGCGCGCCCGACCGCGCTGCGCACGGCAACCTCATCCTGCTGCGCTGCTCGGCGTCGCAGATGCGCTCTGACAACCCACCACCCGCTGCCTTGTCGTGCAGACCGAGTTTCTCGAAATCCTGGACTGTCTCAGCGGTGATCGCGAAGCGCCTGTGGCTGGGCACTGTCCGCCTCGCAAGCGCTGAACTAATCAAGCGTGGCGATGGCTGGTCATCGGGTCGATCAGTTCGCCACGCAGCAGGTAGATCGGTGCCTTGTAGTACAGCTTGATGTCGTGAAACGGGTCGGTCAGGATCTTCGTCATCCATGACAGGCCGGCCACCACACCCTGCAGGAAGAACAGGTGCACCGTGCGGAATAGCAGCCCGCCTGCGCCGATGAACAACCACATCCAGCCGATCTGGTGCATGAACGCAA
>CANHOE010000125.1 GCA_947462175.1 Burkholderiales bacterium
CTGATCCGCAACAACATGATGATGTAGCGGGCCACCGGCGCGGCAGAGATTGCCGATGCGAACGCGCAGCAGTTGCGTGGCGATCACCGGGCTTTTCAGCAGATCGCATCAGGGCTCGCCGACAAGAATCCGTGTCGCACATCACACCCGACACGGAGCCCGCTGGCGATGCCAACCCCCTGGACACAACGGCTGCAATCCACCTGGCAGGCGCGCGTGCGCCGCCAGCTGGAGCCGCAGCAGGTCCAGCAACCGCTATTGCGCACGGTGTCCCAGCGCACGGAGGTCTTCCCACCCGACCGGCTTTACCGCGTGTCGCGCTGGCACCGTGGCCTGCGTGATTGGCTGAACACTGGCTGGGACGTCAGTAGGCCGGCCGAGCTGAATGCGTTGCCATTCCGCTCCTCGAAACCTCAGAGCTCACCCTCGCCGCTGGCCGACGTGCGCCACGCCTTTGTCGACGCCCTGTACGACATCGACACAGACGCAGCCCAGGCCGTGCGTGCGCGGATCGCACGCGCCCGCTCGCCGCGCGAGCTGTGGCATCTGCGCACTGCGGTCTACACCCTGATCGCAAAGCAGCACAGTGAATCGCAAGCCCAGCTTCGCATGGCGACGATCAACCGTCATTTCCCTCTGCGCACACTGTGCGCCGGATTCTGGAACCGCTGAGATGCAACTCCAGCCACGCGCTCAGCACGCCGACGCAGAGCTGTGGCACGCGGTCCACGAGGCACCGACCTCCACGCTGCCGCGTAGCGAGGAGCTTGCCGGTAGAAAGGTCGATGCGCTGCACGGCATGCCTGCGGACCGCATGGCCATGGCGGCAAGCCGCGCGGCCCTGGACAGGCGGGGTAGCGAACAGCTTCGCTGATCTGCCTCGGTCAGTCGCGTCCGAGAAAATCGATCTTGCCCAGCGGCACTCCGTTGTGGCGGAGCAGCGCGTAGGCCGTGGTCAGGTGGAAATAGAAGTTCGGCAGCACCCAGTGCTTCAAGTAGGTCTCACCGACGAAGGTCAATGGCGATGCACCTCGCATGGGCACCTCGATCACCTTCGCGTCTGACCCGTTGATCCGATCAGCAGGCACCGACTGCAAGAAGTCGAGGGTCTTGACGATGCGCTGCTTCAATTCGGCGATCGTCGTCTCGTTGTCCTCGAACTTCGGGGCAGCGATGCCAGACAGCCGCGCCACGCAGTGCTTGGCGGTATCGCTGGCGATCTGGATCTGCTTGGTGAAGGGCAGCATGTCAGGCGCCAGTCGCATGCTCAACAGAACCTGTGGGTCGAACGACTTCGCGGCCGCGTGGGCAGTGGCTGCGTCGAGCCAGCGGTCCAGGTTACCGAACATCCTGACGAATACCGGCACGCTGGTCGAATACATCGAAATCGTCGCGGCAAGGGGCAGTTCGGCGGACATGGCGGGCTCCCGAAAGGTGAACCGGATGAAACCGGTGGCAGCCCATGCTACTTCGCGTGCATGCTCGATGCCGGCAGTCACAATGGAAGGGTCTTTGCAGACCCTCATGCCGTGAACATCATCATCCTCGACGACTACCAGGACGCGGTGCGCAAGCTGAAGTGCGCCGAGAAAATGGAAGCACTGCATGCCAAGGTGTTCACCAACACCGTCAAGGGCATCGCACAGCTGTCGGTCAGGCTTCGAGACGCCGAAGTGCTGGTGCTGATTCGTGAGCGCACGCATTTCACACGGCAGCTGCTGGAAAAACTTCCGAAGCTGCGGCTGATCTCGCAAACCGGGCCGGTTGGCTCGCACATCGATGTCGAGGCCTGCACCCGGCTGGGCATCGCGGTGGCCGAAGGCGCAGGCTCGCCCGTGGCGCCGGCTGAGCTGACCTGGGCACTGATCATGGCGTCGATGCGCCGCGTGCCGCAGTACATCGGCAATCTGAAACACGGGGCCTGGCAACAGTCAGGCTTGAAGGCCTCATCGATGCCGGCCAATTTCGGCATCGGCATGGTGCTGCACGGCAAGACACTGGGCGTCTGGGGCTATGGCCGCATCGGCCAGTTGGTCGCAGGCTATGCACGCGCCTTCGGCATGCGGGTGATGGTGTGGGGCAGTGAATCGGCGCGAGAACGTGCTGAACTCGACGGCTACGCGTCCGCAGCGACTTGCGAGAGCTTCTTCGACGAGTGCGACGTGCTGTCACTTCACCTGCGCCTCGGGGAGGCCACCCGCGGGATCGTGAAGATCGAGCACTTGTCGCGAATGAAGCCGACCGCGCTCTTGGTCAACACCTCGCGCGCCGAACTCATCGAAGAAGGTGCGTTGGTGTCGGCTCTGAACCGCGGTCGTCCTGGCATGGCCGCAGTCGACGTGTTCGAAAGCGAGCCCATCCTGCAGGGGCACCCCTTGCTGCGCTTGGAAAACGCCGTCTGCACCCCGCACATTGGTTATGTCGAGCAAGACAGCTACGAGGAATACTTCAGCGCAGCCTTCGACAACGTGGTGCGCTTCATCCAGGGCACGCCGACCAACCTCGTCAACCCCAAGGCGTTGAAGGTGCCGCGCTAAGCCCTTAGTCCGCGCCGGGGTCGAACGACGACCCGCTCTTCACATTCAACTGGCTGGCCTTGAAGGGCTTTGGCGCCTTGCGGGTAGTGGCCCCGCGCAAATGGGACGCGCGCAATCGGTGGCTCCCAAGCGAGCAGTTCGTTGACCTGTTGGCGCGGGCCTCGTTTCAAGGCCGGCATGACAACCATCAGGCAGAGAGCGGTGCGCTGCGCGCCATGAGCGTGGCGGCAGCCGGACTGATCTTCACCACAACGCTGAAGTTGCTGCCGACCTGGTGCAGCCCCATGCACTCGGCGCGCAGGCAAATGTGAGCGGCATCCTGCAGCCCTCGAAGGGGCTGACTCCGCGAGCCACGCACGTGGGGCAAGCTCGCCGGACACGCCGGGCGCACGCACCGCCACCAACGGCATGTCGCCGTTGAGGCTGGGCTTGCCCAAAACAACATGCTCTTGGTACCGAAGAAACACGCGTGTTGGGATTTCGCAGCGCTCTGCCGGGGAACTTTTGATTGACAAGTTCAGTAGTTGTGTCAATATTGCCTTACACGTGGAGGTGTTAAGTGATGTTTACACCCGCCTGTGGAGGCAACGCAATTCCTGGCCGTTAGGCCATCAATGACCCTCGTGCGGGTTCAGCACGACAAGAACTTCTTGCAAGGAGAAGACGTTATGGCAGAAGAAAAAGTTGGGATCACCGGATTGACGGTGGCCGAATCAGAGGAGATTCACCGCAATCTGATTCAGGGCACGCAGATCTTCGGGATCATCGCCGCGCTGGCGCATTTGCTGGCGTACATCTATTCACCCTGGCTGCACTGATCACTCAAGGAGACAAGCATGATCTACGGAAAAATGTGGACGGTGGTCAGCCCCAAGGTCGGAATCCCTATCTTCCTCGCGGCAGTTGCCATCGGGTCGTTCTCTGTTCACCTCGCCTTGACGACGAACACACCTTGGATAAAGGGCTTCTTCAACGGGTCCTACAACCGGGGGGCGCCCGCTGTCGCGGTCGCAGCGCCTGTCGCAGCGCCCGCTGAAGCACCGAAGTAATTTCAGCTTGCTTCGTCAAGGTCCGGAACCGTCAGATTCCGGACCTTTTTTCGCGTCTTGGCTTGACGGTATTGACCGATCAAGAAGGGCTTCCGCAATCACGCCCATCGCGACAAGATCTGCTGTCGTTCCGCTGTGCAAGTAAAGCCCCTTAGCCAAAAGATGATCAGGGCGTGGGCCGATCTGGGTCCGCGCTTTCTGCCGTTCTCCGATGCGGCAACGCCCGAGTTGCCGCTGTCGCGGCTGCTGCGCTTGTCACTGTTTCAGGTCTCAGTCGGCATGGCGCTGGTGCTGCTGATCGGTACTCTGAACCGCGTGATGATCGTCGAGCTGCAGGTCCCAGCGTCGCTGGTCTCGGTCATGCTGGCACTGCCGCTGGTGTTTGCGCCTTTCAGAGCGCTCATCGGCTTTCGATCGGACACCCACCGCTCTGAACTCGGCTGGCGCCGTGTGCCCTACATCTGGATGGGCACCCTGGTGCAATTCGGCGGCTTGGCGATCATGCCGTTCGCCCTGCTGGTGTTGTCAGGCGGCGGCCAATCAGGCAATGCGCCGGCATGGATCGGCCAACTCGGCGCGGCCATCGCGTTTTTGCTTGTTGGCGCGGGCATGCACACGACGCAAACCGTGGGCTTGGCGCTGGCCACCGACTTGGCGCCCGTGGAGTCCCAGCCCAAGGTCGTCGGCCTGATGTACGTGATGCTGCTGGTCGGCATGATCGTCAGCGCGCTGGTGTTCGGCGCGCTCCTGGCCGATTTCAGCCCTGCACGTTTGGTTCAAGTCATCCAGGGCGCGGCGCTGGCGACCATGGTGCTCAACGTCATCGCGCTATGGAAACAGGAAACCCGCACGCGCAACCGCAAGCCCGCAACAGAGGGTGGTTTTCGCGAATCATGGGAGCTGTTCAGCAAGGGCGAAGGCGCGATCCGTCGGCTGGTGGCCATCGGCTTGGGCACCATGGCATTCAGCATGCAGGATGTTCTGCTGGAACCGTTCGGCGGGGAAATCCTGAAGCTGAGCGTGTCGACCACCACCGTGCTCACAGCCACCCTGGCGATCGGCGGCCTGACCGGATTCACGCTTGCGTCTAATGTGCTGAGCCGGGGTTTCGATCCGTTCCGCATGGCCAGCATCGGTGCCATGGTCGGAGTGCCGGCCTTTCTTGCGGTGATCGGTTCGGCGTCCTTCAGTTCGCAACTGCTGTTCATGCTTGGCGTGTTGATGATCGGCTTTGGCGGCGGGCTTTTCAGCCACGGCACACTGACCGCCACCATGAATCTAGCCCCGAAGAATCTGAGTGGCCTGGCGCTCGGCGCCTGGGGCGCTGTGCAAGCCACCGGCGCTGGCGTTGCCATCGCCCTCGGCGGCATCGTTCGCGATGTGGTCGCGGCCTACACGAACCCGACCACTGGGTATGTCTCGGTGTATGCCCTAGAGATTGGTCTGATGGTGGCCACGATCATCGCGATGGCGCCGCTGATTGGCCACAGGCGGGAGCAAGTTCCTGTTTGACGCATGGCAGCACTGTTGTGTCCGCCACGTTGCACATGAAAAAACTCTAGCCCGTTTGTGTTTTTGGCGATAATTTTCAAACCGTTAACTCATCACTCATCAACCGAGGTATCCAGAATGAAAATTCAAGGCATTCTTTTCCTGCTGTGGTTCATCTTCGTCGGCATCTGGTTGGTGAATCAGTTCAAAGCGCAGCATCTGCGCGCCGACCAGGAAAAAAAGGCGCTGAAGGACAGCGCATCAACCTGAGATCAGCCACGCGCTGAATCCGGGTTTGTAACGGGCGCGATCATCGCGCCCGTTTGCTTTACAGCCGCTCAGCCACCCACGAGTGGACTGAGGCCAATGCCGCAGCCAAACCGCTCGCATCGGTGCCACCGGCCATCGCCATGTCGGCCTTGCCGCCGCCCTTGCCACCAACCTGCTGCGCGACGAAGTTGACCAACTCGCCGGCCTTCACCTTGCCGACATGGTCGGGCGTCACCCCGGCAGCCAGTTGAACCTTGCTGCCGTCGACGCTGGCCAGCACCACGACTGCACTCTTCAGCTTGTCCTTGAGCTTGTCGAGTGTCTCCCGCAGTGCCTTGGCATCGGCTCCTTCCAGGCGAGCCGCCAACACCCTCACGCCGCCAACGTCGACCGCCTGTGCCAGCAGCTCGTCACCTTGCGATGAGGCCAGCTTGCCCTTGATCGCGACCAGTTCCTTCTCCAGCGATCGCACCTGATCGAGCACCTGTGCCAGCCGCGTCGGCACCTCGGCAGGCGCCGCTTTCAGCGTGCCGGCCAGTTGCTGGACCGTGCCTTCGAGCGACTGCAGATAGGACAGCGCGTTGTCGCCGGTGATCGCCTCGACGCGCCGCACGCCAGCTGCAACGCCCGACTCGGCAACCACCTTGAACAGGCCGATGTCGCCGGTGCGTGTCACGTGCGTGCCACCACACAGCTCACGGCTGCCGCCGATGTCGAGCACGCGCACCTCGTCGCCGTACTTCTCGCCGAACAGCATCATCGCGCCGGTCTTCTGCGCGTCATCGATGGCCATCACGCGTGCTTGTGTCGCCGCGTTGCCGAGGATCTCGGCATTGACCAACGCCTCTACCTTGGCGATCTGCGCCGTGGTCATCGGAGCGTTGTGCGCAAAGTCGAAGCGGGTGCGCTCGGGATTGACCAGCGAGCCCTTCTGCTGAACGTGCGCGCCCAGCACCTCTCGCAAGGCCTTGTGCATCAGGTGGGTGGCACTGTGGTTGCGAACCGTCTTCGCGCGGCGTTCGCCATCGACACGTGCCGTGAAGCTGTCTCCGATGGCGACTTCGCCCTCCACGATGCGACCATGGTGGCCGAACACACTGGCCTGCACCTTGATCGTGTCCTCGACCAGCACGCGTGTGGACGGGTTACGCAGCTCGCCGGTGTCGCCCACCTGACCACCGCTCTCGGCATAGAACGGCGTGTGGTCGAGCACGATCACCACATCGTCGCCCGCCTGGGCCTTCGGCACCGAGGTGCCATCGAGGAAGATCGCGGTGACCTTGGCGCCTTCGTGCATCAGATGCTCATAGCCATGGAAGGTGGTGGCCGAGCCGCTGTACTCCAGGCCCTGCGCCATCTTGAACTTGCCAGCGGCGCGCGCCTGTTCGCGCTGGCGGGTCATCGCGATGTCGAAGGCCGTGCTGTCCACTGATACACCGCGTTCACGGCAGACATCGGCAGTCAAGTCCAGCGGGAAGCCGTAGGTGTCGTGCAGCTTGAAAGCGAGGTCGCCGTTGAACTCTTCATTCGCCGGCAGTGCCGCCAACGCCTCCTCGAGGATCTCCATGCCATTGGAGATGGTCTGGAAGAAGCGCTCCTCCTCCTGCTTCAGCACCTCGGTGACGCGCTGTTGTTGCTGGCGCAATTCGGGATACGCGTCGCCCATCTCGACTGCGAGTGCGGCAACCAGCGTATGGAAGAACGGCGTGCGCGCACCCAGCTTGTAACCGTGGCGAATCGCGCGGCGGGTGATGCGGCGCAGCACATAGCCGCGGCCTTCGTTCCCAGGGATGATGCCGTCGACGATCGTGAACGAGCAGGCTCGGATGTGATCGGCAATGACCTTCAGCGAGGGCGAATGCTTGTCAGCATCGCCAGCGCCTGCTGCATCCACGGCGCGCTTTGCGGCGGCGAGAAGATTAACGAACAG